>CAKPNG010000024.1 GCA_934168325.1 uncultured Bacilli bacterium | reverse complement strand
ATGACACGCAACCACGTGTAATGGAAAAATTGATTTTGGTAGGTAATTTTGATAGTATTCAAATATAAATATCAAAGGACTTCAGAGAGGCAAAAATGAAAAAAACTATTTTAATAATAAATTTTTTATTACCTTTATTATTTGCTTGTTCAAAAGGAAATGTTGAAAATTTATTTGTAGAATCAGGATTTAATTTCAATAGTAATTATAGTGAGCCTACACCATGGTTAGCTACGGCAATAAAAGCAAAAAAGAAGCAAGAGAATAAAGCAAATCTTAGTGTTTCTGCTGGCTATATGCGAGGATTTATTGAGAAACGGAATGATGATGGATTTTTAACAAACCCTAACTATGGTACATTTGCATTGAAAAGAGTTATAGAAAATAAAGATAAAACAAACAAATTGATAAATTTTTATAATTTACCAAATTTTGAAGATGAAAGTAAATATATGTTAAGAGTTAAAATGATAGATGACTCTGATGGTATTGCTTCTAGAAAGTTTTCATATAGTTTTGAAGATTATTTTGATATTGAACAAATCACTTTTGAACAAGGACTTGTTTATTACATAATTTGTTTATTGAATGAAAATAATGAATTAATAACGGATGCTTTAAAGTGTGGTATATCAATAGGAGCCATATATTTTTCTAAAATTAATAATAAAATATTATTCCAGGAGAATGAGTTTTAGATTGAGTTTTAATATGTAAAAGAAGATTTAAATTTTTAATATTACCTTTATTTATTTAATAAAGATCATCTGTATAAGAATCTATTTTGTCTTTTTTTGATATTAATTTAAAAATTTTTGTTCATCGAGTATTTGCTTATGTTGAAGATTATAATGTATCTTCTATTAACTTATTAAAAAAATTAAATTTTAGAAAAGAACGAGAATTTAAAGAATTCATATCGTTTACTAATGATGAATTTAAT
The DNA here is from genome assembly GCA_934168325.1 of uncultured Bacilli bacterium. Lineage (GTDB taxonomy): Bacteria > Bacillota_I > Bacilli_A > RFN20 > CAG-826 > Onthovivens. The sequence goes on along the minus strand of CAKPNG010000024.1, from coordinate 23,828 downwards.
AACCCAATTTATGAAAATACTTGTGTATGCTATCTTAAAAAAGAATTCTTTAAATAACTTAAAATATTTAAAAAATAAAAAAATAGTTGAGTTTTACAGGTTTTTATTTAAAAGTGCCACTTTTTTGTATTTACTTATTTTAAAAATTTAATAATTTACTAAAATTTTAGTAATTTTCTTATTACTTGATTTTCTTTAAAAGTAAGAAAATTTTTGTAAGTCAAAAAATTTCTAATTAATAAAATTAATTATTAAAAGATATGGCAAAATAATTGATGTAAGTGAAAAATGAGTTGACAAGTATTGACATTTTAATTTTTCATTAACAAAAAACACGTATGTTTTAGTGATATTATTGTATTGACTTAATGGTTTAATTACTTTAAAATTAAAGTACTTTAAAAGGGTTTACTACGTAAAAGGAAGGATTAAAGAAAAAAATGTTAGGATTATATGAGTTCTATCAATTATTAAAAGATTACTTACCATTAGTGATATCTATCTTTTGCTTTTTTTTTTCTTTTTCTTACCAGTATTCTTTAGAAAAGAATTTAAATTTAAAATAAAAGATTTTGTATTTTCTTTATCTATCACATGTTTACTTTATTTTTTAACAATCTATGTTTTTGATTTAAGCAGAATTGATTACATACTTGATGCTTTTAAAGTATGTAACAATCATCGAGTTATTTTTGGATCAATATTTGCTGCTTTAATTGAAATTACTAAACGTAGTGTTTTATCAACGTATGCTACTAAAATATTAATTGTTTTAGTTAGATTATCGATTGTTCTTAATATAGTATTAATTTCAATCTATCTATTTAATTTCTTTAAAACATTATTTATTAAATTCTTTTTGTTCATTACAAATTTATTTAATGAACAAAAAAGATATGTTACTAAAAAAATAACAATAATTAAAAACAATATACATATTTATAATTGCAAATATAATTGCTAGTTATTTAAGGTAATTAAAATTAGTTAATCTTTTCGATAATTAATTTTTTTATATATATTTTATTAACCTATTTTATATTATGTTTTTTAAAGGAGAGAATATGAGAAAAGATTTTAAGAGTAAAAGTAAGAAGAAGTGGATAACTGGAGGTATTTTACTCTTCGGTGGTATTGCTTTACTTACAACAGGTTTTGCTACTTGGGTAGTTGGTGTTAATAAGACAAAAGAAGATAAAGATCATACTATTATTGTTGAAGGAACAGAAAGTGACTCTTTTGCTTTATATGTTACTTTAACTGAAGACAAATTTAATGTTGGAGAAGTTCATGATAGAGGTGAAGGTGAAATCTTTGGCAGTAAAGATAGTGCTGGTACAGATTTTTCATTTACTGCAGATTTCAAAATTGAAGTTGGTAAATCTTCAGCTGTTTTACCAGATAAGATAAGTTTTAATTTCCATTATTTTACTGCTGGAGTAGATAAAGCTGAATCTAAAGATAATTTCAAAACAACTGATAATAACAAATTTACTATTAAAGGTGATGAAACTGATATAGCTGGAATTAATGCTACAGGATTACATGCTTTAAATACTGAATTAACCTATCTTGATATTAAAGAAGATTCAACTTTAACTGTAGATACAGATGGAGTTACTGCAACAAGTGGTTGGACACGTACAGAAACAACTTCAACTTTAACTTTCACTGCTAGTAAGACTGTTGAAGTATTAAAATGGGGTACTTATTTTGAAAATAAATCACCATCTACCTATTATAATGAAAAATATATTGGTGGTGCTATAAGTGGTAGTGCTGAAGATATTAATAAGATGACCACCGAAAATAATTTAATGAAAACTAGATTTGAAGAAGGAACTAAAAAAATAGTTATTACTTCAACAGTTTCCACTAAAGCTAATAGTTAATAAATTAAGGAGAATATATGAAAAACAAATTTTTATTAATGGGTTTAATTGGCTTAACAGCAATCTCATTAGCAGGTGTTGGTTTTGCTACTTGGGTAGTTGGTGTTCAAAAGAAAGAAATGGATACCAAATTACAAGTAGATGTAGATGATACACAAAATGACTCAATTATCGTTCAAGCAACTATGGCAACAGAAAAATTAATTGTTGCTCAAAATACAGAAGTTGTTAGAGGCGAACACGATATTATAGGGACAAGCAAATCCGCAGGGTCTATTGGATATGATGCTAATGCTTTAAAATTTAAGTTAACTAATATTACTTATATGGTTGGTAAAGCAGCAACTGGTAAACCTACTAAATTACACATTGAATTAGATAATACAAAGAATGCATTCAATCAAACCAAGACAGAATACATTCAAAATAAAGTTAATCCTGCCACAACATATAAAAGAACTGCTTTAGGTGCTGACGAATCCTGGACTTATTTAAGTTTTTCTACTGATATTGCTTTAAATTCAATGGGCGAAGATTTAAATAAAGATGTTTCAACTGCTAAATATGAAAAATATGTAATTGCAGAAAAAGAATTTACAATTGATTGGGGTACATATTTTGGAAGCGGCGATTTACCTACAACTTTCTATAATGAAAAATATAAAGCAGAAACTGATGCTGACTTCTTATTTAGTTCTGGTGAATATGTGACAAAAGAATTACAAGCGATGAAGGATGCATTTACTAGACAAACTGTTACGATTTCATTAAGTTTACAATAAAAAGGAGTATTTATGAAATTACATAATAAAAAAATGTTAATAAGTCTTATTTCTATTGCTACTGTTGCTTTAGGAAGTGTTGGCTTTGCTACTTGGATTATTGGCGTTAAAAAGACAACTGATGATGTTGGAAATTTAAAAGTAGAAACTGATACTGTTAAAAATAATTCTATATTTTTAAGTGCTACCTTACCTGATAATGCTTCTATTGCTTTTGGTGAAACTACTGATTCAGTAACTAGAGGCAAAATTGCTAATTTAGAAGGATACGGTAAAAAAGGTGATGCAATGAAATTTAATTTTGCATCTATTCAATATAAAGTAGGTAAAGAAGTTGCAAAAAAACCAGCAAAATTGAAAATGGAATTAGTCACTAGTGATACAAAGAATACATCAAATTATGTCGCAAGTGGTAAAAATAAATTTAACACTATTCGTACTGGCACTAATTTTGAATACGTTAATTATTATGAAGTAATTGATCTTGATAGCGACGAAACTAATGGCAACGTTACTTTAGATGATACAGATCCTAATATCGAGACATATACATTTAAAGATGCAGCATTAAAAGATCATACATTTAAATGGGGTAGTTTCTTTGGTAATAATTGGAGTAATGGTTTTTTACAAGGCACAGATTCAAAAGAATATTCACCTTTAACTTATTATAATGAAGTTATTTGTAAAGATGTTTCTAATGACGACTTCAAAACATTAACTGATTATGCAAGTAACGCTACTGCTGAAATTAAACAAATGAAAAATGATTTAGAAACATCTGGTGCAACTTTTACTATAACCTTAACTTTATTAGATTCTACAGGAACTGCTTTATAAAATAGGAGAAATTTATGAAAAAGAATTTTAAAAGAAATAAAATATTATTAACTTCTTTAATAGGATTAGCTGTTTTAGGAAGTGCTACTGCTGCTTTTTCTACTTGGATTTTTGGTATTCAACAAAAGACTGCTGAGTTAGATGGTATTACTGTAGAAGTTGATACAGTTAAAGATGACACTGCTTATTTAGATATTAAAGTTGATAGTAATGATAATAAAATAAGTTTAGCTGAAGTTGATGTTATTGATAATAAAAATAACGCTGTAAATGCCGGTGAATTTACAACAACTTCAAAAGGTGATTTCACTATTAAGTTATCAACTTTCGATTTTGCTATAAGTAATGAGTATACTTTTAATTCTATTGATTTCGTTTTAAGCGTAACTAAAGATAATACAAATTCAAATGAAGTTGAAGTTACTTCAAAAGATCGATTTGAAAGAGAACCAAACAAATATAATTATATTGTTTTAGCAAAAACTAGTTATTCTCTTGAAGATTTTGACCCAAAAGCAAACGCTCAATTGACTGATTATAAATTATATAATGCTAAAGATACTACAAAAACTATTACTTTTAATTGGGGCGATTTCTACGGAATTAACGGTCCTGCCAATTTTTATAACACTAAATATGAAGCTTTAGGTGCAGATGAAACCTTAGAAAATAAATTATTATTTATTCAAGATGCTAAAAAAGAAGTAAAAACGATGCAAACTGCTTTTACTGGAGTAACCGTTAAGATTACTGCTAAACTAAATGCAGATAAAACTACTGGTAAATAATAACTAATAGATATAAGGATTATATTAAAGATTTAAGTAGGAGAAAGTAATGAAATTATATAAAAAGAATAAAGGTTTATTAATTTCTATATGTACTATATCAATAGTTGCACTAGCAACTGTTGGTTTTTCTACTTGGATTTTAGGTATTAATGATCCTATTAAGGATGTTGATAATATTAAAGTAGAAATAGATACTCATAAAGATCGTACTTGTGCTTTAGAAATCAAAACTAAAGAAGCAACACCTACTTTAAAATTAAGTGAAACTATATCTAAAGATATTACTAATGATGCTAGTACTGGATTTGGTTATGAATTTAGTGAAACTAATAAAGCTAAATTTGATATTCAATTAGATTATTTTAATTTTGCATTTCCTAATACTAATGCAACTTTTGATAGTATTAAATTTACTACTACATTTACTAAAGAAGGAGTAGAAGATCCTAATTCTCCTAAATCTAATGAATTTGGTAGAACTGGTACTGACTTAAAATATATTGAATTTGTAACTGAAGATATTAATTCTACTAATTTAGCTACTAAAACTAATCCAAAAGAAGTAGGTAGTTATAATTACTATTCTTTAAATGAAAAGAAATTATCATTTAAATGGGGTAATTATTATACTGATACTTATAAAGGTGTAACTAGTAATTCACCAGCTACATATTATCAACTTCAATTAGATAAGGTTAATGAAGAATTTAAAGGTAAAGAAAAATTAGAAAAACAATTAGATGTATTATCTAAAGCTAAAACGGAGTTTGAAGCTTTAGATAATGCTTTAAAAGGAGCTACTATTAATTTAAATATTACATTAAGTGTAACATTTACTGATTAATAATAGATAGATAAATAAATAAGTATATGAAGAATAAGAAGAGATTAATAAGAAAGAATAGAACTATATTGTATGTTACTATTGCTTTAGCATTAGTTTCTTTAATGAGCGTTGGTTTTTCTAATTATATTATAGGATTAGAAAATAAATCTAAAGATATTACTACTAATATATCTACTGAAACTATTACTTATAAAACATTAATATTAGAAGCTACTACTAATACTAAAAATATTACTGCTGATAGAAATAATAATAGTAGTAGTACTACCGGTGGTAGTACTACTAATCCTAATGAATCTATTAGATCACCATATACATATTCTAAATATAGAAATAATAATGTATCAATATTAAAAGAAGGTGATAATACTACTTCATTAGTAGCAACTATACCTTTTAATATTGATATTATAGCTAGTTATGAAAAAGATAATCCTAATGTTGTAGATCTTAGACCAGATTCATTAGATGTTAGTTATAAGATAATAGATAGTAATAATGATGCTAATACTAATTTAAATAATATTACTACTAGTGGTTCTAAATTTAGAAGTAATGGTAATTATAATTTATTTAATTTTAATATTACTACTAGTGGATTTAGTAATAATACTTATACATTTAATAAAGATACTGATTTTGAACCATATAAAACTAGTAGTGGAACTACATTAACTGGTTCTTATTATCACTTTAATAAAGTTATTAATATTGATATTAAATATGGTAGTTTCTTTAATTATGAATTACCTGATGATTTTTATAATAAGAAATTAGAAGATATTAAAAATGAATATTTAGCTAATAATAAAACTAAAGATTATTTATTAGCATCAATAGATGAAGCATATACTGAATTATTAACTTCTTTCTACAAAAGAATTAATAATAAATCAATAGTATTTACTTTTAAAGTAAATAAAGAAGGTATTACTTAATTGATACACTTTATTAGAAAGTGTATCAATTAATAGATATACATACATAAATGTTTTAGGAATTATTAATAATTATATTTAATTTATATTATAAGGAGAGAAAAAATATGATTAAGAAAAAAAGTAAGATGAATAAGATCATCATGTGGGGATTAATAGCAACTGCTAGTGTATCCCTTGCTAGTGTCGGTTTTGCAAGTTGGGTTATTAACTCAATAACACCAAGTGGTAGTAATAATATTAAAGTTGGTGTTGGAGAAGTTAAAACCAAATCATTAACTGCAACCGTAAATAGTACCCCAGATGATTTAAAAGTAAGTTTTGATCATGATGATAAAGGAACTAATTTTGCTAATGATGATAATGGAAAAGAAAAATTAGATTTTACAATTAAAACTACTATTACTACAGCTGAGAACGTTTATATTTCAAAGGTTCTTAGTAAATTAGAGTATAAATTTACTATTGGTACTGCTTTAAGTGACTTGATAAATAAAGATGCCGCTGAAGATGATACTAAATATATTAATACACCATCATTTATTGGTGCAGATAATATCTCAACAGTTACTTTTAATTGGAATGAAACAGCAAATTCTTTAACTAGTACTACTTTAAATCCAGATAAGACTCCAACATTTACTGTAGAACCAGGCACTTCAGGTGTTGGAAATACTTTTGTAGTAAATGCAACATTTAAATTTGAATGGGGTGCTGCTTTTAAAAATTCAAATCCTGCAAGTACAAAAATTGAAGGATCATATACAAAAGAATTTTTAGAACAAAGACTTAAAGCCTTTAGAAATGCTTATAATGACAAAGGTACATTCTTATCAGTTGTAGTTACACCAGTTGCAAAATAATAAATTAACCTGTCTTACCCTATTTCATTATGACTAGTATTGAGATTATTTCTTTAGTTGTTACTATTATATGTTTAGTTAGTTTCTGTATTGTATTTACATTTCTTTTTAGACACTACTATATTAGTAATATTAATGAAATTAATAATGGTCATAATGATGTTGATCTTTTAGAGCTTGCTAGAGAAGAAGAAATTATTAATAAATCTAAGAAGAAGAGAGTAACTAATATCATCTCTAAAGTTATTAGTTACACTCTTCTTAGTGTAGTATTAATTGGATTTGGTATTAGTGTATATTCTAGATTTGCTAATAATAACTTACTATTTGGTAATGAAGGATATGTAGTTATTAGTAGTGGATCAATGTCTAAAAGAAATGAAGTAAATACTTATTTAGATGAGAATCATCTAAATAATCAATTTAATACTTATGATATTATTAATATTAGAAAATATGATAAGCAAGAAGATGTTAAATTATATGATGTAATAGCTTTTAAAGGTGATGATGGTAATATCTATGTTCACCGTATTATTAGTATAGATAGTAAAGATAATACTTATATTACTAGAGGTGATTCTAATAGTGCTAGTGATCCTAATCAATTATATAAAGGTAATTTAACATATAATAAGATAATTGGTTATTATACTGATAAGAAAATAGATACATTAGGTATATTTGTTATATTTTTACAATCTAATAGTGGAATAATAACGATAGTATCGATTATATATTGCGTTATTATGTTTAATCATTTTAGAAATAAATATGATGAAGCAATATATAACCGAACTAATAAATTAATAAAATTATTAGAATTTGATCTTAATAGTGATGATGAAGTATCTAAATATACTTCATTAATAGAAGAAGAAATATTAATTTATAAAAATAATAAATATATCTTCTCTAATGGAGAATTAGTTGATATTAAATTAAATCTTAATGAAGAAGAATTAAATAAATTAAAAGACATTAAACCTCTTAATGATCATGAATTTAATATAGTAGATGAAAAGAAAGAAAATAAAGGAAATAATTTCTTTAATAAATTAAAAGAAAAATTTAATAAAGAAAATAAAGATAAATAAATTAGTATCTAAATTAAAGGAGAAAAATTATGAAGACACATTTTACTAGGAAGAATTACATATTTATCGCTATCTCATATTTTTATATTTTGATGGCTTTATTTGCAGGATTAGCACTTGATGCTTCTAATCCTATCATGAAAAGTAATAATCCTATTCAAAAAATAGCTAATGCTTTTGGGTTTCCTTTAATTAATCCAGGATTTGCAGGTTATGTATTACTTGCTTGTATTCTTATTTATTTATTATTATTTATTTCTAGTATTATATATGAAGTTAGATTAGCTAAATATTATGAAGATAGAATACTTTCTAAGAAATGGGTTATTACTTATGTATTAACTTTCTTCATTAGTTTTGGTTTATGTTTTGGTATTGGAATGGTTGCTCAATATCCATATAAAAGTGAATATATGATTAATTCACTTTTATATATGTTAGAGAGTTTATTTATTGGTTTATTATTATTTATTTTCTTAGGTTCTATTATATTTAGTATTTGTTTAATATTTGTTAATTTTAAACATATTGATGAACCATTTAGATTCTTTGGTAGTAGAACAAAAGAATTAGAAGATAAAGAAAAAGAACAAGAAGAAAAAGAACTTAAAGATTTAGATGATCAAGGTAATTTAGCAGCTAGTTTTGGTGAAAGTAATGTTGATAGTAATGGTAATCCGCTTAATGGAGGATTAACTGGTAATGGAATAGGTACAGCTAATGGAGTAGGTGCTAATTCTAATTTTGATGAATTAAATAAAGAAAAAGAAAAGATCTTTCCAGGTCTATGTTCAATTGATTTAATTAATGAATCTTATAGAGAAAAAGATTATGTCGATGATAATATTCAATTAGATGAATTATGTAATAAATTTAGATTATATTTAGCTAAAGTAGAGAAATTATATTTTGATATTAATACTATTAGAGCATTTATTAGTGGTTTAGCTAGTTCTAGACTTATTATCTTAGAAGGTCTTAGTGGTACTGGTAAATCTAGTTTAGCTCGTTATTTTAGTGAATTTATATCACAAGAATCTTTCTTTGAAGCAGTTCAAGCTACTTGGAGAGACCGTACTAATTTATTAGGTTATTATAATGATTTCTCTAAAACTTATAATGAAACTGAATTCTTAAAGAGATTATATGATGCTACATTTAAACCAAATGAAGTTAATATCTTGGTTTTAGATGAAGTTAATATTTCTCGAGTTGAATATTATTTTGCAGACTTCTTATCTATTATGGAATATCCTAGTGATAAATGGGCATTAAAGATTATGAATCTACCATATGATTTTATTGCTCCAGATCATCTTGAAGATGGCATATTACATATTCCTACTAATACTTGGTTTATTGGTACTGCTAATAAAGATGATTCTACTTATACTATTACTGATAAAGTTTATGACCGTGCTATTACAATTAGTTTTGATGACCGTAATGAACCATTTGAAGTAAAAGAAGATGTTAATAAGATTGTTATTAGCTTTAATCATTTAATGGATTTATTTAATGAAGCTATTAATAAAGAAGAAAATAAATTAACTAAAGAAGAATTAGAGAAATTTAATATTATTACTAATTACGTTTATGATACATTTGATTTAACATTTGGTAACCGTATTATGCACCAAATTGAAATGTTAGTACCAACATATTACGCATGTGGAGGAACTAAACTTGACGCATTAGATTTTATGTTTTCTAGAAAAGTTATTTCTAAACTTGAAGGTAGATTTGAAGACTATATTAAAAGTGGATTAATTAATTTAAAGAAATTAATAATTAAAACTTATGGAGAAAATGAATTTAAATTAACTAATCACGCTATTGATAAGTTATTAAAGAAATTTTAAGAATAATATTTATATTTATTAATTATTTAATTTTATGAGAAAGATAGAGACGTATTTAAAAGAATTTAATAATAAGATTATTAGAATTATTAATTCTAATAATTCTTTTACGTCTTTATATAATTATTTAGAATTAGATAAAATAAAATTTAATAAAACATATGATTATGAAGAAACATTATCTAGATTATTAGTTATTAAAGATTTAATTAATAAAATTAGTAGTATTATATATAAACCTCATATTAAAGTAGATACTAATGAAATTATTCTTCGTAGTGAATTAGCTAATAAATTATCTAATGAATCTTTTTTAAAAACTACTAAAGATTCTAGGTTATGGAAATATAAAGATAATCAATTAACTCCTGAGTATGTTTATAGTATTGAAAATATTGATACTATCTTAACTTATGAAAATAGATTTATATCTTTATTAATTTCATTAATTTATGATGAATTAGATGAAATTAATGTTTTAATTGAACCATTAATTGAATCTTTATTAGAAAAATATGAAATAAGTGATATTACTTATGGAGAATATTCGATATTTAAAGAATTTTCTAATTATGGATATCCTTATAATGGAGTATTTAGTGAATCTAAATCTAATTCTAATAAAGTATATAATTTAGCTAGATCTTTATTAAAAAGAATTAAGATATTAATGAATACAGAATTCTATAAAATTAATATTAAACATAAATTAGATAAGAATGTATTACCTACTAATATATTAATACATGATGATCTATATGCTTATTGTTATAAATTTTATAAGAATAATTATTTATCTAATTCAAATATTGAATTAGATAATAATACATTAGATACATATTATTATAATTATGTATTAATATCTTTTATTAAATATTTATCAATATTAAATATAGGTAAAACTAAAGCTAGTTTTTTAACTTCATTTAATATTGATAATAATAATCGAATTAGATTTAAAATGTTTTCTTTTAAAAAAGGAGTATTCTCTTATATTATTAAAGAAGATAATGATAATTTAGGTTTTATAATTGAAACTAGATTTATCGATAATAAAGTTAAAACTAATTCTAAAGTAAATAAAGATAAATCATCTTTATATTATATTAAATCTATATATTCATATAATAATGATAACTATCCATTAATTAAATCTTATTTAAATAATAAATTAAATAATGAATATTATGATAATGTTATCTTATTTACTCATATGAATTTAGTTAGGAAATATGATAATGTCGCTACATTATCATATTATAAAAATAATCATGAGTTATTATTTAAAAATATTATTAATTCATTATCAATGTTATTTGATAGTGATCATTTAATATATACATCTAAGTGTCCTATGTGTGGTAAACATAATATTACATATGATGGATATAATTATACTTGTAATGATTGTGGATCTATATTTTCTTTATTTAATTCTAAAAAAGAAAATAATAGAGAATTACTTTGGATAAAATCTTTTAGAAAGGAGAATTAGTTATATGGATAATCAAGAATTTAAAATAAATAACGAAGATGTTAGTGAATTAGATACTAAATTAGAAACTCCTATTCAAGTAGATTATGTTATTGAAATTAAAGATTTATTTAAAAGTTATGGTAAAAAAGAAGTTTTAAAAGGTCTTAATTTAGAAGTTAAAAAAGGAGAAGTATTTGGTTTTATTGGTAAAAATGGTATTGGTAAATCAACTACTATTGACTGTATTGTTGGACTTAAAGACTATGATTCAGGTCACATTTTAATATGTGGAAAAGATAATAAGCGTGATGATTTAGAAACTAAAAGTATGATAGGTTATGTACCTAGTGAACCAGTAACTTATGAAAATATGACTGGGAATGAATATTTACAGTTTATTGCTAGTTCATATAATATGATTCAAGCAAGTTTTAATAATAATTATAATTTCTTAGTTAAGAAATTTAATATGAATACGATTGATATGAACCGTAAGATTAAAGAATATAGTCATGGTATGAAACAAAAGATTTGTTTAATGGCTAGTTTAATTCATAATCCTAAAATATGGATATTAGATGAACCTACTGTAGGATTAGATATTATGGTTTATGAAGTATTACTTAAAATGATTAAAGATTTTGCTAGTTTTGGTAAAACTGTATTTGTTACTACTCATAATATTGAACTTGTTAGTAAAGTATGTGATCGAGTAGCAATTATTAATGATGGAAAAGTAGTAGAACTAATTGATTTTAATAAAGAACCTCTTAAACGTCGTGATTTAAATAAGATCTTCTTTAAGATATATGGAGAAACTTTAAGGTAATTAATTTATGTTAATTGAATTAATGTATAAAGAATTTAAAAATGAATTAAATATAACTAGTGAAAATAAAGTTATAAAATTTTTTAGTATTCTTTTTAAATTAATTTTTATATGTTTATTTATTACTTTAGAAGTATTTATTTTCTTATCGCTTGATAAGAAAATAACTAAATATTCTAGTTTTGGTAGTTATGATTTTTTAATATTCTTCTTATTTATTATGTTAATAATAGGGATATTTTCTAGCTTAATAAAAGCTAGAAAAGTATTATTTAATAAATTAGATAGTACTATTTTATTTACTTTACCAATATCAAATTCAACATTAGTATTTTCTAAAATAATATTTATATATATTAAAGGTGTATTATTAAATTTAATTATATCTACTCCATTACTTATAAGTTATGGAAGTAGTCGTGGATTTATGCCATATTATTTTATATTTAGTGTATTATATCCTTTTATTATATCTTTATTTATAATTGGAGTTACTTTAATATTATTAGTACCTTATGAATATTTATATAAATTAATTAAACTAAACGATTACGTTCAATTTATATTAGCTTCAATATTAGCTATATCATTATGCTTTATTTATAAATATGTCTTAGAATTATTTTTAAATGCTTTAAATGGATCTAGTATTGGAGGAGTATTTTCTAAGAAATTTATTAATTTATTACATGATAATGTTAAATATTTATATCCAATTAATAATATATTTGATTCTTATATTAAATCTATTAATAGACTTAGTAATACTTGTTTCTTTATTGGTGGAAGTATTGTTATATTTGTTATAGGATGGAATATTACTACATATTATTATAATAAACTTAATAAGAATGAATTAAATTTCTCTAGATTAAATATAAAACATAAAGATAAAGAAATTAAAGTAATATCTCCTTTTAAAGCATTAATTAAAAAAGAATTAGTATTATTATTTAAAGATTCTACTAATATATTTTCTTATACTGCTTTATTAATTATGGCTCCATTTTTAAGCTTTGTAGTTATTTCATCTTTAAATGAAATAATGTATAAATCTTTAAAAGGTTTTATTATATATTTTCCTGAATTAATTAATTCACTTAATATATGTTTAATTTTGTTATTTAGTGGAGTAATTAACGCTAGTGCTAGTTTATCTATTTCTAGAGAAGAAAAAGCTAAACAAATAATTAAATATATACCAATTAGTCCTATTAAACAGATATTTATTAAGATATTAATACCATTTATATTAAGTAGTGCTTCTTTATTAATTAGTGATATTATTTTAGTAAGTTTAAGTGTTATTAGTAAAACATGTTTTATTACTAGTTTAATTATTGGTTTATTATTAATATTATTTACTAATATATTTGGGGTATATTCAGATATGTATGATTTATCTAATAATAAGATTAAGATTAAATCATTAGTAAATATTATTAATATTTCTTATCCATTTATATTATTTATGATTGAATTCTTATTAAGTTATTTAAAACTTAATAAGTATCTTATTAATATGATTATTATCTTATTATCTATTATTTTAATAATTCCTTTATTTATTAAAATAAGAAGTAGAATTAAGAAAACATTTTATAAAATGGAGGTAAATTAATATGAAGAAGAAGACTTTAATTGTTTTATTAATTATCCCTTTTATTATTGGTTTATTATCTTTTATTAGTGTTATTTTACTTAATATTACTGTCGCTAGTGATATTACTGATATTATTTGGAATTATAAAGATAATGAAGGATTTAAAATTAGAAGTAATCCTTATGAACTTAAAGCTACTCCAGTAATTAATGAAAATTTAATATTAGCTACTGGTAATGATTTAGTGTGGTACACTAGGGATAATGAAGAAAAAGTAGTAGATATTAAACAAGATGAAGAAACTAAAAAATATTATTTATATGCTTTAAAAGAAGGAAGTTGTGAAATAGTATGTAGTAATGAAAAAGGATCTAAATCTAAATCTTTTAAAGCAACAATTTATGATAATGGAGCCATTATCATAAATTATAAAGAATATAAATTATCTGGAGAACAAATAGAAAATATTAGAAGTTATGGAGAATATAATTTAAGTTATAATGAACTTAAATTAGATAATTATAATAAAACTAAAGCATCTATTAAATTAGATATTGAAGTAGTAGGTGATAATATTAATTCTAATAAAGTAGTAGTAGATAGTATTTCTAGTAAAGATATATCTTTTGATAATATTAATAATGAATTAATTATTAATAAAGATGAAGATATTATAGGTGGAATAAGTACTATTAATTTTAGAGGTGATGATATAACTAGTAATTATATTACTAGTGAATTTAAGATTAATATTATTAAAGAAGGAGTAAATATCTATAATTATAATGATTTAATGATGGCTACTAATTTTTCGAGTTCTGGAGAAATAGTAGTACTTCAAACTAGTTTAGGTAGTTTTAGAGATATATATAATGGAGTAGAATCTAGTTTAGGAGAAGAATTTGATCATCAAAAAGTAACTAAATTTATACCAGATTTTAAAAGTTATAAAAATAAAGATAATAATATATCTTTATTTGGTAATTATAATAAAGAATTAGATAAATTTAATTTTAATAATGAATTAATTAAATTAAAAACAACATATAATGATAAATTCTTATTAGATAATAATTCTAATAATGAAATTAAAGTAGGTATTAATCTTAAAAAAGATTTATATGGTAATGGATTTTTAATTAATGGGAATGCTTTATGTTTTCCTAATAACGGAACTATCGATACTAATGTTAAAAAATTATATCCTAGTAGTGAATTAGATTATTTTTTAGGACCTTTAGCTTTTGTTACGATTGGAGATCCAAATAACAATGAATCAGTAATAGTAAAAGCCTTTGGTGAAGATAATGCTTTATTATCGATTAATGGTGATAATATCACCATTAATGATTTAAGAATTAAATCAATAGATGATAATTCTAATAAAAGAAATTTTGCTTATATTGGATCTACTATTGATATTAGAGGAAAAAATGTAACAATTAAGAATTCTATTATTAGTAATGGTAAAAATTTAATAAGAGCTTTTGATAGTGATAATTTAAATATAGATAATTCTATATTATCTAATAGTGCTGAATTTAATTTATTAGTAGGATCTAATAAAATTAGTAATTATGATTCTAATAAAGAAATAATTACTAATTTTAATAATTTAGAATATAAGAATTCATTTAATGATTTTTATAATAAAAATACTAATAACTTAAATGAAGGAAGTAGTGCTAATTTAATATTAGAGAAATATTTAGGAGCTAGTGAAGCTCTTGGTAGTGGAAGTGTAGATTTAAGTTGTTCTAAAGAAGAATTATATAAAGCTTTAGAAGTAATTCAAGATGGATTAGATAATTTAAATGGTATTATTAATAGTGATGGATCAATTAATTACGCTAATAATATAAATATTAATAATACTTATTTTGCTAATAGTGGTATCTTCTCAATTGCTTTTGAAACAATGTTTAATGGTCCTTATTTATATAGAGGGCTAAGTTCTACTATATCTAGTGTATTAACTAGTTTATTATCTTCACCTTTACCTAATAAAATAGGTGGAACAAGTTACCCTAGTAAAATAACTATTAAAGGTAATACAGAATTTTATGATTATAAAAGAAAAGAAGATATAGATATATCTTGTTTAATTGAAGAAAGATTATCTACTTTAGTAGGATCTATTGTAAGTAGTGCATCTAATTTAACAATTGATGATTTCTTTCCAATGAAACCTATATTAATCGATAAATGTAAATCACTTAATTATATGATTAATGGAGAAATATTAGATAGTTCAGGTAACACCATTAAAAAAGGTGAATTTATTAATACTAAAGTAGCTTATTACGGTGGAGGTAATAACTTATCTACTTTAATAAATGAATCTAATAATATAGATTCATTTAGTAAAGATATTGAAGTTAATTTACTTAAAGATAGTGAACCATATTTAAATAGTAATACTATTATTCAATTATTAAGTAAATGTGTATTATTTGCAGCTGGGTTTAATTCATTTAAATTCGTTACTAATAACGAATTTAATAAAGATAAGATTAAATTAGATGAAGTACCATCTAAAGAATATTTAAAAAGAAATTTATATAATTAAAAGGAGATTTTAATATTATGATTAGATTAATTAATAAAAAGAAATTAACATGTTTAATTACTACTATTATGTTATTTAGTGTTCCATTAATTAGTAGTTGTTCATCATTTTTTGGTAGTGATTCTTATAATATTAAATCTACTTCTAAAATATATGATGAAGCTAGTGGAGATACTATATTAACTATTACATTTGATAATGATGAAGTTGAACCTATGGTAATTAGAATTCCTAGAGGAGTTAGTGGAAAAGATGGAGTAGGTATTAAAGATATAATTACTACTAAGCTTGATGATAGTGTTGTAATTAGAATCGTATTTACTGATTCTAATGTTCCTGATACTACTATTACTGTACCAATTATAAATGGACATGATGGAGTTAGTGTTACTGGAGTTAAAATTAGTAATGATGAAGTAACAGGTAACGTAAATATTCAATTTACTTATAGTGATGGTAAAGAAAGTGAAGTAATATCTATTCCTAAAGGAAAAGATGGTCTTGATGGAGTAGGTATTAAAAATATAACTTCCTCTAAAGATGAAGAAACTGGTATTACTACTATAACAGTTAGTTATACTGATGAATCTATACCTAATTCTACTTTTACTATTAGTGATGGGCTAGGTATATCTACAATAACATATAATGAATCATTATCTAATGAAGATGATTATGTATTAACCATCACTTATAGTGATGGTTATAAAGAGAATATTACTTTACCTAGACCTAAAACTACTAGGTGGTATAATGGAGTAACTACTCCTAATTCATCTATAGGAAGTGATGGAGATTATTATTTAAATGAAGAAACTGGAGAAGTATATAGAAAAACAAATAATACTTGGTTATATTTATTCTCTATGAAAAATAATACATCACTATCTAGTTATAAAGTTAGTTTTAATATTAATGGTGGTAAATGGAAATATGTTGAAACTGGAGTTAGTGAAGTAGTTAGAACTTATACATATGATTATGGATCTTATGTTGATTTTTCTAATAACTTATTAGAAGTTAAAGCTAATGATGGATATAAGTTTGATGGTTGGTGGACTGATATAGATCATACTTTAGACGTTAATAGTGGTCAATTAACTAAATTAACACCAATATTAGCTGATTTAACCTTATATGCTAATTGGAAAGCAATATAATTAATATATAATAGATATATTAATTATTAATATTATTATTACTTATTATTTAATTAAATTATTATGAAGAAGAAATTATCAATTAAATTAAATCATTATATATTTATATTATCTCTAATACTTATTTCTTGTGTTGGAGTAGGGTTTTCTAGTTGGTTAATTGAAGGTGGTAATAGTAGTGCAAATGGTGATGTTAAGATTAATGTAGGAGAAGTAAACGGCTTATATAGTGATGCTATTAGTATTGATACATCTAAGCCAAATAATGGAATAGAACCACTTTATTACACTGATAAAGGCTTTATAAATAAAGATAGTAGTAGTACTAACGTACCTAATAGTACATCAGCTGGTTTTTATAATATATATTTCCAATTTGACATTAATAAATGCCGTAATTATTTTAAAGATTATAATAGTTTATATATAGAATTTAATTTATCTACTACGAATAATACTGAAATGTCTATATCAAATTTTATAGTTAATGAGTTATCTATTTCATCTAATGATAGTTTCTTTAATTATCCTAATAAAAAAGTAACTTCTAGTGATATTACTCCTTTAGAACAAATAACAAATTGTATTAAAGGAAGTATTAGATTGGATCATGCTTTAAGAAATTTTAGTAATACTTTTAATGGATTAACTTATATTGAAATTAAACCTAGATATGCTAATAGATTTACTTCTATATATACAAATTTAAAAGATAAAGGTATTTCTTTTAATTTATCAGTAGGATTAGGAGCATACAATGTTTAAAACATTCAAGAGTTCTAGACTTTATAGGTATATATTTGTTCTTTTATTAATTATTGGAACATTTTTTGCAACTGCTAGATCTAGTTGGAATCTTAGTGATGGAAAAATTAATTTAGATAATATTTTTAGTGCTGAATATGTATGTTTAAATAAAAATACAAGCACTGAATATTATCGAGTAGAAGATGCTTTAGATAAAGCTAAAAGTGGCGATGTAATCTATTGTTATCCAGGTAAAAACCCTGTTATTAGAAGAGATTGTACGATTAGTAATAATGTTTCTTTAATTCTTCCTTATGAAGGAGAAACATGGAATGGACGTAAATCAGGCGAAAACTTTATATCCGGTCCAGAAAATGGAAAATTTGCAGACTGTGATAGTGCCCATGTATCTAAATATCTTAAAAATACTCTTACGTTGTCAAGTAATGTAACTTTATCTATTGAAGGTGGAAAATTCTATATTGGCGGAATATTAGGACACGAATCGCAAACGTTAGGTGGACATACAAGCGGCAATTATACACAAGTTTTAATGGAATCTAATTCCAAAATCATTGCAAAAAAAGGGTTTACTAATGAAATTCAATGCTTTGGTTATATAAAAGAAAAATATACTGGAAGTAATATCACTAATAATAGCGAAGTTATTTTTGAATCAGGTACTACTGTAAACTTACCTTTTGTAATTTATGATTATAGAGGTGGAAGAGATACAGTTGGCTCTTATAGAAAGGGTGGAATTAGTCCTTTTAGTGTTTTTGATTTTCCAAATATACAAGTTTTATCTAAAATATATTATGGTGCTAAAGTTGTAGGTTTTGCAGATTTATATACTAACGAAACAAAAATAAGTTTTGTTACTATAAAAGCACAACACAATACAGCAAACATTGATGTTATCGGCACTGCTAACTCGATGATAAATTTAAAAAATGACGCTTATTTAACATATCGATATATTCATGATGATTTAAGGTATACAACAGCTAAAGCTACTTCTTATTCAAAAATTAATTTTTATGGTGGATTTGATACTGGAAATTTAAAAATGACAGTTAGAGTTGCTGTTATTACAGAAGAAATTTCTACAGAGAATGTTTTATTTCCTCTTAGTTATAGATTAAATATAAGACTAAATGACGGAGTATACGATTTAAATACTAAATATAAATTAATGACAGGAGCTCATTTTTATTCTAATAAAGATTCGACAGTTAACTTTAATAAAGACTTTATTATTTACAATTCTTACTCTGATACTGGTCATAGTGGTGATTTACAATATCCAAATAAAGAAAAAGCGGAATTTATAATTAACGGAAAAACAAATATTATTGGCCCTTTTGGCGGATTAGTTCAAACTAATAACGATAAAGAACAAATGATTTTAACAATACAAAGTAAATCATTAACTGTTACTAGTGTAGAAGGCAAAGGCGATACTAGTGGTCTTTCTGCAACTGATAAATTTGATGCTTATGATCAACCCGATCTTACTCAAACTGCTAGAGGAGAAGTGTTAGCTAGTGACAAACTAAGCCATCCAATATCTAATTTTGAATCAAGTGTTTATATTTCTAACAAAAATGAATCATATTTTATAAAAGCTGATAATTTAGGCTCTTATAAAATTGTCTATAATTTAGATGGTGGATTAATAAACGATAGTTCGGCTAATGTTACTATGAGCTATCCTATTTTTAAAGGAGAAAGTAATACATTGAACGGCTTATCTATCGATGATCCCGTTAAAAGATTTTATAAATTTGATGGTTGGGAAATTAGTGCTAATAGCGATTATACAAATGGAGTAAGTCCTAACGGATTTAGTGTTACTGATAATGGTGCATATTACGCGAAAGCTAAGTATTCTTTAGCTACTTATAATATCACTTATAGTTATGTATTCCCTAATGATGAAATGGCTAATGTTGACAATAGTTTAAATGAAATAAAATCATTTACTAGAAATGATTTGCCAATAACTTTATCTAAAGCCAAATCGGATGGATTATATTTTAATGGCTGGTTTGTAAATAATAATTTGAATAGTCCTACAATGGTTCTTGATGAATCTATTAGTAATGTAGGATATGATGATATTGATTTAACATGTTTATTTACTAACTCTAAAACTTTTACAATTAAATTTATAGATAATGAATATAGTAGTTATTATAATGAAGGTGCTTTAAATACCCAAAGAGTAACTAAAAATAGTGATATTGTTGAACCATATCCAATAAATTGTAATGAAAATCCTGATTTTCCTAAATATTTAGATGGTTTTTATGATCAACATGGTAATAAATTTGATGCAAATTATGTTTTAAATGATCAAGATGATGTAATTACTTTTACTGCTAAATGGATTGATAAAAAAGCTCTAACTTATTTTGATGAAAAAGGGAATGAGATTTCTAAACAATATTTTAAAGAAGGCACTGACGTAACACTAAAATCAATTAAAGATTTTGATAATACTGATTACACTAATCCAAAAGATGAAACTCCTGGAGCAGATCGCCATACATATAGTACTTTAAGCGGATATACTAATGTAAAAGATGGTAATAAAACACATGAATTAGGTAGCAAAATTACTATTTTGGATAATTTAAACCTATATCCTTATTACGATGTACAATATACACACTTATTAGAGTGTAAAATAAACGCTTCACAAGGAACTACATTTGGAAGCGATGGTTCATATAATGTAAATATTGATGGAAAAGACATTTTTGATGTTAAAAAGACGAGTGGAACCAACAAATATGTTGAAGCAAATGTTATTATAACTATTACAATTAATAAAGCATATTATTCTTGGGGCTTACTTGAATCTGATAGGAAATATTATAATTGGTCAATAACCGGAGTTGATTCTTCTTTATTTATAGATAGTAATGTTAGTAGTGGTAACACAAAAACAAGTCACACAATTAAATTTAAAATGCCTGGCAAAAAAGTTACTATCAATTTATGGAAATAATTTAAAACTGATTTGCCTTTTAGATTTGGAAATATAAATAATGTTCAAATATAAGCAAAAACTACTAACGAAAACTGAATATGTCGAAGCACTAGCTCTATATTATTATTGTGCTATTAATAATATTGATTTTAAAAGTGCTATTAATAATAGAAAAGTAGAAGATCTTAATAACTTTCCTGATTTTATTGTGGATGGTAAATATTTAGAAGTAGCTAGAGCATCATCTAAAAGATCAGGAAAACAGCAAACAGATATAACTAGTGTGTTTGACAGAAAGAATGAAATAGAAAATATAGATGAAGTAAATGAAGAATTATCTCAATATAAAGGTGATGATGCTCATGATATTGTGTTTTATAAAAATGAAGAAGTAATATACGCTATAACGGATGTAGAAGAACCCAAATTAGTAATAGAAGATATTAAAAAAGTAATATTAAGCAAATATAATAAATATAAGAACAAAGAAATATCTAAAGACATTGATTTGTTTATAATATGCTATAGATTCTTAGATAATCGTTCGTTAAAAGAACTATTAAATTGGTATTCAGAAACAAAAGATATTAATAATTACTTTAAAAATATATATGTAAAGCTTTTGTATTTTGAAGAAGAAACATTTACATATATATTAAAGATGAATAAATTTAATTCATCTTTAATTGGTCAATATATTCATGTTGATAAGAATGAATTAGCTGATACTATATTTAATTTAGGCTGGCTTAATAGAAAAGATTATATTAAAAAATAATTATTAAAGAATATTTAAATCTCATGGTTTATATGGTTTTTAACGAAAGAATATGAAAAATTTAAATTTAATTATTAGAGGATTATATTATGGAAGATGATCAAACAATTGTTATTGATACATGTGCATTACTTCCAAATTGTTAAAAGGAAGATAAAAGATTTAATATTAATAAATGGACAAATTTCTTAAGTAATAATAAAAACTATGAATTATATATAACACCATTTACTCTTTATGAAATACTTACGTTAAAAGATGAACCAACTAAAATTAAACTATTTGAATATCTTGAAAAAGAAAATATTAAAGTACTTACATATAGAGAATTTATAGGAGGATTAGTAAATTTATCAATGATAAATGATAATAACTTACTCATTCATCTAAAACAGTTAATAATTTTTGAATGTAATGAATTACTAGAGAAACTTTCACTTAATTGTATTTTATTAAATTATGGTCACATGTTAAATGATATTAATCTAAAAATGATTATAAATGACTTAAATGATTTTACTTATTTAAATAAAAAAGCTGGCGAAGTGGTTGACTTAAAAACTTGGATAGATGATGATTATTTTAAAGAATATTTTACTCGAGTCACCAATTCATTGGAAAAGAATTTAAATGTAAAAATTTCATATGATGAATTCATGAATTCATGCAGTATAAGAAATAAATATTTATATAGAATGTCTCTTTGTATAACGATTAAACAAGAAGAATTGCTAATTTCTCGATATATTCTTAATATGGCACTAAATAGAAAAACAAAACATAAACTAATTAATTATGTTATTGATGCCTTAAATATACATGCTGCTTTATTAGAAAATCTTAATGCTTATTTTATAACTAGAGATAAAGAATCAATAAAATTTTTCAAAAGTATAGAAAGTATTGATTTTGATATCGAAGATAAAAAGAATTTCCTTAACAACTTTTTGATTACAAAAAATAATTAAATGTTATTTATCTTATACACCCCAATATAAATATAAAAGTAATATATAAAGAATTATCTATATAAGGATAATAATTCTTATAATATATTACTTTTAATAAAGAAGAAGATATTACATAAGTAATATCTAATAAATAGTAATTAACAATTACTATTTATCACTTTTATCTTTTGGATAATTAGATTTATATTCATCAAATATAGAAGACCAAGTAGATATAAATCTATTATTAGTTTTACCTACTGTTTCTAATTTAATACGTTTCCAATCAGTAGCAGAATATATATCACATTCTTTAGCTAATTCTTCTCTAGCTTCTTTTAATTCTTCTAAAGTAACACCATTATTAGTTATATAGTTATATACTAATTTTCTAAATGAATATACTAATTGAATAAAATGTTTATCTTTTTCAAAAGAATAAACAAATATAGTTCTAAATTCATTACTTGCTTTACTTAATTCTTTTATTATATTTTTCTTTTCTATTTCACTACTTGATTCAATATAATATGGATCACTATTAGAAAGTAATATAGATACTAAATTTAACATTTTTTGACGTCTTTCTAATCTATATCCAGTTATAACAGTAATACTATTATTCTTTCTTTGCATATAAGTATTAAATATAAAACCACCAATACCTAATAATAAAGTTACACATATTGTTATTATTGAAATTAAATCTCCTATAGACATATTATTACCTCCTCGTATAGTAGTAAATGTATAAAACAGCAATTTGATCATTTGAAGTTTTATACCTAACAGCCCTACTAAAACA
>CAKPNG010000023.1 GCA_934168325.1 uncultured Bacilli bacterium | reverse complement strand
TGCAAATATGGTTTTCGGAAGTAATACTTAATTGTATTTAATTTTAGGGAGACCTACAACAAAGGGACACAATCAAATTTATTTTAATTTCAAAATTAGTAAATTTTTAGTAGAAATTAAAACTACTATAAAACAACTAAAAATAGCAGCTATTCAATTATAACTGCTATTCTATTTTAATGATTTTTTAATAAAATCCTAAAAAATAATTAGGTTTAGAAGGTTTTTAGTTATTTCTAAGCTCTTTTCTCTTCTTTACTTTATATTTTTTAATTAATTGATAAGTACCTAAATAGCCTAAAGTAACTACAAAGAATCCAACTAATAATACAATAACGAATGTTGGCAAAGGATTAACTTTTACATCTTCCCACATTTGAACAATTTTATTATTATCATTGCCAAAATCTTCCATAACATATAAATTGTCAATTTCATCATATGTTGGATATTGAGCTCTCATAGTTCTTCCTTCAAATGTATCAGGATCAACATTTATAACAAATTCACCCTTATTACCACCAAAGAAATAACTGATATCATATTCAATTGTAGTACTACTTACATCTTGGCTATAATTTTCATCTAAATAATCATAAACTTCGTTATTTTCACCAGACATAAATGAAGTATAACCTGTATAAGACATATTTCTAGTAACGCTATCGCTTTCTGATAAGAAATCTAAAAATTTAATAGAATACTCATAATTTTTTGAGTTTTCTTTAACAGTAGTAGGCATACACCAAGCATCAAACCAAATATTAGCTCCTGTTTTAGGTATAGCATAATATAATTTTGTTTTTGCACTTTCTGGTTTTTCTACTTCATAGGATTCATCTTCTCCAGGATAAAATTCACCTTTTAAGATTGAAAAACAAGCATCACCACTCCAAGCAAAATTCATTCCTATTTTTTGAGTCACAATATCATTTTTGCCACTATCGACTTCAAATCCGAAAATATTTGATTTAAGTTTAATTAATTCATCTTTAACTTTTTCAATAGTGTCAGCATCATGCAAATTAAATATTTTATTTTTTTCTTCTTGAGTTAAACTACTATCTAAAAATTTATCTTTATAAATTTCTAAAATACCTAAAGCATAAGTATCGCGCATACTATCTTTAATAGATTGAACACCTTTAAAGTTTTTATCCCAAAAAGCAGACCATCCATCATTACCATTAAGAGTAGTTTCTAAATAATCTTTAGTTAAACCACGTTCTTCAAATTTTGAATAATATGGATTATAAACTATTCCAAGAGTTCCCCACATGTATCCAATAGCATATTCACTTAGTTTTCCTAAATAATCTTTACTTTTTTTATCATAAACTGAGATTTTATCAATCTTCCCAGGATTTGCTGTATCAGAATTTACTAAATACTTAGAAACATTCTTATAATAAGTGTCTAAACCTTTAACTTTTTGAATCAATCCTTCACTAGCTAATCTTTGAACCATATATTCACTACAATTAATTAAATCATAG
This sequence comes from uncultured Bacilli bacterium, assembly GCA_934168325.1. Classification (GTDB taxonomy): domain Bacteria; phylum Bacillota_I; class Bacilli_A; order RFN20; family CAG-826; genus Onthovivens. Next base: position 25,410 of record CAKPNG010000023.1, on the reverse strand, counting down.
CTAGCTTTGCCTGTTTGAAGCTGATTATACATAGTTTCATTAGTATCAAAAGTTTCATAAATTACTTTAACACCAGGATTTTTTTCTTCAAATTCAGTAATTAAAGACTCGTCAATATAGTCTTCAGCATTTAATACATGAAGATATGTTAAATTTCCATCTTCATCAGTATTAGAATTTTTTGAAGTACAACTTGTAATAGTAAGTAAAGATAATAAACCTAAAGATAAAACGTTAATAAATTTAATTTTCATATTAGTCTCTCCCCTTTCTTACTTTTGCTTTTCCTTTTGTACTATTTCTATAAATAGTAATTAAAATAGCAGCAACTAAAACAATTAAAAATATAATTGTAGTCAAAGGTCTCATATTCATTGGAATAGGCCCTTTTTTAATCTTAGCTTGAATTAAAGTAGATAAAGTTTCAATATTTCCTTCACCGCTTAATAAGCCAGGTCCACGAGTGAAAGCTGTAACAATAAAATCATCTAAAGATAATGTTATTGCTAATAAGAATCCAGAAATAATACCAGGATAAATTTGAGGAATCATTACTTTTCTTAATGCTTGACGAGGCGAACATCCTAAATCAAGAGCTGCTTCATATAAACTTGGATCCATTTGTGCTAATTTAGGCTTAACATTTAAATAAACAAATGGTGCACTAATAACAATATGTCCAACTAATAAAGTCCAAAAGGAAAAAATATTATTTTTAAATATCATATTTCCAAGGAAAACAAACATAACAGTTAAACTTAATGCAATAACTATTTCAGCATTAACAACTGGAATTTGATTTAAATTCTCCATTACTTCACGACTTCTTTTTCTACTATAGAAAGCACCAATTGCACCAAATGATCCTAATAAAGTAGAAACTAAACTAGAAATAACTGCAATTATGATTGTATTTCCTAATGCAATAATAATTTCTTTATCTTTAAATAAAGCAGCATATAAATCAAAAGAGAAGCCGTTCCATTCACCAATATATGTTGAATTAGTAAAACTAAAAGCAATTAATACTAAAATTGGAACATACATTAAGAATAAAATTAAATAAATATAGGAGTAAGCAAATATTTTCTTTACCATGTTGAAGCCCTCCCGTTATCACTTTCAGAGAAATTTCTAGTGGCAAGCATTGTTATACCAATAATTATTAACATAATTAAAGCCATAAATGAACCATCGCCCCATTGATAATTACTATAATTTAAGTAAATAGAATTACCAAATAATACAATCTTTCCTTCACTTAAAACTTCAGGAATAACATAACTTGACATTGTTGGCATAAAAACCATCATGGCAGCACTAACAACACCAGGAATTGACTGAGGAAAAATACTTTTTGTAAATACTTGGATACGATTACATCCTAGATCAATTGCTGCTTCAATTTGAGATTTATCCAATTTAAGCATTGTTGAATATAAAGGTAATATAACAAATGGTAAATAATTATAAATCATACCAACCATAGTAGCTATATAAGGATGTTCTCCACCACTTAATCCAATCCAATTCAAAACATCTCTTGTAGCACCTGTTCTTAAAACGAAATTAATCCACATTGGCATAACAAATAACATAACTATAACATAATTTGTATTATATTTTTTATTTGCTAATAAATAAGCAATTGGATAGCCAATTATTAAGCAGAATATAGTATTCAATACACCAAAAAGTAACGATACTAACAAGACATTTAATTTTTTAGTACTACTAAAAAATCCAACTAAAGCATCCCAAGTGAAATTGCCATTTCCATCAGTAAAAGCATAAAATACTATAAGAAGAACTGGTATTACTACAAATAAAATTAAGAAAAGAAAATATGGGATACAAAGATATTTTCTTTTAAACCTAAATTTCATATTCGCTCATTTCCTTTTTCAATCTAAGTCTAATATTTTTCTTATCAATATGAATACCAATCTTATCATTTAAGTTATATGTGTAAGGTGTAATACAAACGAAGTCTTCTTCATCATCTGTACGTACAATTAATTGATAGTGATCGCCTTTATAAACAATATCAACAATTTCACCAACAGCTTGAGCTTCATCACTATTAATATCATCGACTAATTCAATATTATTAATATCAACTTCAGCAACAACAGTTGCATCTTTAACATCATAATGTTTATTAGTTTCTTTAACGAAAAGTAATCCATTTTCATCAACGACACTATTAGGAATAAGTTGAGCTAATTCACAATCAAATGATTTATCATCAATAATAACATGTAAATCTTTATCAATATAAGCATCAGTATAAATATTAGTAACGAAATCCTTTTTCATAATATGAATACTATCTGGTTCAATTTGTAAACCAACTTCCATATTGAGAGGATATTCTTTAGTATCTTTAACTAATAATTCATTTTTATTAATCATAATAGTATATTCATAATTCATACCTTTAAATATACGGCTATAAATTACGCCATTAAGATTTCCTTTATTAGCTTCAACGATTTTAATATCTTCTGGTCTAATAACAACATCAACTTTTTCGTTAAGTGGGAAATCATCTAGACAATCAAAGACTGTATTTAATAATCTAACTTTTAATTTTCCAACCATTGTTGCATTATAAATGTTACTTTCACCAATAAAATCAGCAACAAAAGCGTTCTTTGGTTCATCATAAATCATTTTTGGAGTACCAATTTGTTGAATTTCTCCATCTTTCATAACGACAATTGTATCGCTCATTGTTAAAGCTTCTTCTTGATCATGAGTAACATAAATAAAAGTAATACCTAATTTATTATGCATTTCTTTTAATTCGATTTGCATATCTTTTCTCATTTTTAAATCAAGAGCACCTAAAGGTTCATCTAAAAGCAAAATTTCAGGTTCATTAACAATAGCTCTAGCAATGGCAACACGTTGTTGTTGACCACCACTTAAAGTAGTAATATCACGATCTTCAAGAGAATCTAAATCAACAATTTTTAAAGCTCTAGCTACCTTAGTATCAATCTCTTTAGCAGTGAGTTTTTTATACTTATAAGCAACTTCAGGAGTATTCAATAAACCCTCTAATTTTTCATTTAACTTTGCTAATTTGGCCTCTTTTTCTTCATTTGTTAAATTTTTATTCTTTTTTGTGACCCTAATATCTTCTTTAACTAAATTAACTTTTTCCTTATTTACTTTATAAACTGTTTTACCTTCTTTATCTTTAAGTTCAACAGGAATCTTTTTAAGACGTAATCCGAAAGCAACGTTTTCATAAACATCTAAATGAGGAAATAAGGCATATCGTTGAAATACCATATTAATTGGTCGCTTATTTGGTGGAAGATTAGTAATATCTTTACCTTTAAGCATAATTTCGCCTTTGCTAGGAAATTCAAATCCAGCAATCATACGTAACGTTGTTGATTTACCACAACCAGATGGACCTAAGAATGTAATAAATTCTCCTTTTTTGACATAAAGATTAAAGTTATCAACTACAGTAACTCCGTCAAAGATTTTACTAACATTTTTAAGATCAATAATGTAGTTCTTATCTTCCATTTTTACATACCTCCAAAAAATGAAACAAAAAATTTTTAACATTGAAATTATAAATATTTTTGACGTTAAATCAATAAAATTTTTTTCTTGCAATTTTTAAACGCTTTTTTTGACTGATTTTTAGAAAATATAAATTTTAGAAAAGAATGATTACATCGATTAAATTAAAATTTTATTAGTTTTTAATATTTTAAGAAAAAAATGACAAAAAAATGTATTAATTTTTGTTCAAATTAATACATTATTTTCTTTTAAAATTTTGACTAAAATTACATCGCTTCTTTAGCTTCAATTCCAAGTAAATTTAAAGTATTTTTTAAGACAATTGATGAAGCTTTTACTAATGCTAATCTTTCACTAGTTAATTCAATATTTTCGTTAACGATAAATTTACTATCATTATATAAAGAGTGGAATTCGCTTGCTAATTTATAAGCGTAATTTGTTAAACGATTAACTTCTTTACTCTTAGCTACTTCTATAACTAATTTTTCAAATTCATTTAAAACTTTTAGTAAAGATATTTCTTTTTCATTTGTTAATAAATTATAACTATCTTTTACTGCAAAATTATTATTTTTCTTTAAAACAGAACACATTCTAGCATAAGCATATTGAATATAATAAATAGGATTTTCGTTACTATTTTTTCTAGCTACTTCTAAATCAAAATCAAATTGAGAATCTAAAGGTCTAGATAAGAAGAAATATCTAGCTACATCTACTCCAACATCTTCACATAATTCCCTAATTGTAATAGCGTTTCCTGTACGTTTAGACATTTTAAGTTCTTTATCGCCTTCCATTAAACGTACCATTTGAATAATTAATATATTTAATTTTGAAGAATCATATCCTAAAATCGATAATCCGGCTTTAAGTCTAATAATATATCCATGATGATCAGCACCAAATAAATTAATTAAATTATTATAGCCACGATCAAATTTATCTTTATGATAAGCAATATCTGGTAATAAATAAGTATAACTTCCGTCACTTTTAACTAAAACACGATCTTTGTCATCACCAAATTCAGTTGTTTTAAGCCAAAGTGCACCTTCTTTTTCATATGTATAGTTGCTACTTTTTAATTTTTCTAAAGTATTCTTAACTTTATTTTCTTTATATAATAATCTTTCACTTGAAAAATGATCAAAATGAACTCTAAATAAATCTAAATCTTTCTTAATTTTAGCTAACTCAAGATCAATTCCAATATTTTTAAAATATTCAATAGCTTCTTCTTGAGGCATTTTTAAATATTTATCTTTTTCTTTAAGAGCTATTTCTTTACCTAAATTAATAACATCTTTGCCTTGATAGCCAATTTCATCAAGATTAATTTCTAATCCAAGAGCTTCTTTATAACGATTAAATAAAGATAAAGCTAATACATCAATTTGATGACCAGCATCATTTACATAATATTCTCTTAAACAATCATATCCTGCAAATTTTAATACTCTAGTTAAACTATCTCCAAAAGCTGCGCCTCTAGCATGTCCTAAATGTAAGTCTCCAGTAGGATTTGCACTTACATATTCAACCATAATCTTTTCATTATTACCAAAATTAGATTTTCCATATTCTTCATCTTTTAAAATAATATCTTTTATAAAAGTTGTAAAACTTTCTTCTTTAATAAAGAAGTTAATAAAACCAGGTCCAGCAATTTCGACATTATTAAATAAATTATTACTTTTTAAATTTTCTAATAGTCCTTTAGCAATATTAATTGGTGAATTATGAAGTTCTCTAGCTAATTTCATAGCAATATTACTAGAAAAATCTCCATGAGTCTTTTCTTTTGGTGTTTCTATAATAATATTTTCTACACTATAATCGATGTTATAGACTTCTAATAATGCTTTTTTAATTGTATCTTTAAGTATGGTTGTTATTTCAGACATATCTAACTCCTCTAAATCTTTATAATTCTACTACATTATTGTTAATTTTAATATTAAAATCAAATAAGTGTTTACATTTTAATCAAGTTAATGTTAATATTATTAGCGCGGCCTTGTAGCTCAGTTGGATAGAGCAACAGCCTTCTAAGCTGTGGGTCAGGCGTTCGAGTCGCCTCAAGGTCACCATCTTATTAAATATGAAGGGTCTTATTAGGTCCTTTTTTTATACAAAAAGTCTAGTATTAATCTAATTTTATTTTTGATATAATAATTATTATGAATTACATAAATATTTTAGCGGATTCTTTTAACACACCAAACGGAATAGATACTTTAATTATTAATTATTTCAATGGATTAGGATGGTGGGGTAACCTCATATTAATTTTTATGTCCTTAATTCTTGCTACCATCTTTGGTGGAGTTATCGGTTATCAAAGAGAAACAAGCGGTCATGCTGCTGGTTTTAGAACTCATATCCTTATTTCTTTAGGAAGTGCATTAATCATGGTTATATCAATTTATGGTATACCGGGTTCTTCTACAAGAGATCCTATGAGACTTGCAGCTGCTGGCGTCACAGGAATTGGTTTTTTAGGAGCAGGAAGTATTATTAAAAATGGTGTTACTGTTAAAGGTCTTACAACTGCTGCTTCAATTTGGGTAACAATGGCGATTGGAATGGCTACAGGTAGTGGTTATTTTGTTATTAGTTTTATTACTTCTTGTATTGCACTAATTTGTTTAATTTCTTTTCAAAAAGTTGAAAACTGGTCATCTAGAAATAATGCCAACGTATTAATTGTTGTTGATGAGAACGAACCAATAATGAAAGACTTACTTGCTTTATTAGATAAATACGATATTAACTACAAGAGTTTTGATACTAGTATCGCTGAAATGGATGGAAATAAAGTTTTAAGAATCGCTTTTAAATGTAATGATAAAAAAGATGGTTCTATACAAGCTTTCATTGAAGAATTTAAAGAGATTAAAAAGCCTATATCAATTACAATTTTAAAATAAATAGTTGATTTTTGCAGGGTTTTTCAAAAAAACGCTGCATTTTAAAATATAATTTAACGAAGTATATATTTTTGCAAAAATATATTCCTTGAAAAAAATGGTTAGTTAGTTTAATATTAAAAACGCGCGGAGGTTGTTTATGGCTTGGTATGATTATGTATTTTGGGTGATTTGTTTTATTATAATCGTTTTAAGTTTGCTCCAAGGCGGAAAATCAGAAGGTGCTTCTGGTGCTATTACTGGTGGTGGATTAAACGTCTTCGTTAAAACAAAAGAACGTGGAAGCGAATTAATAATTTCTTACTTAACTTTAGGTTTCGGTATTGTTTTCTTATTTTTCGCTTTATTATCACAAGTACTTGGTGCTTAACAAATACTTATATACGAAGAACAAAAGTGGCTCTCAATCGAGCCACTTTTTTAATGAAACCTTGTATATTTGTCTTTAATTTTTTCGTGAGATTCATGTGATTTAATAACATCAGCAATCATATCACAAACAGAGACAACTTTAATTTTATTAGAATTTTTAAATTCAGGATGTTCTATTGTATCAGTAACTAGTACTTCAGTAACATCGTCATTAGCTTCAAATTTTTCTAAAGCATTGTGAGAGAATAAGGCATGGCTAGCACAAATATAAACAGCTTTTGCACCTTTTTCTTTCAAAGTCTTTGCACCGGCTAAAATAGTACCGCCAGTATCAATAATATCATCGACCATAATACAGATTTTATCTTGAATATCACCGACTATATTAGTGATTTCAGCAACATTTGGTTTTGGTCTTCTTTTATCAATAACAACAATTGAAGCGTTAGGAATAAAATTAGCTAAATCTCTAGCACGATACATAGCACCATGATCTGGTGATACAACGGCAATATCAGTAGATGGAATTCCTAAACTTGCGAATTTCTTATTTAAATATTTTGCAAAAATTGAAGTTGGAGATAAATTATCTAAAGGTACACTAAAGAAACCTTGAATTTGAGGAGTATGTAATTCTATTGTTAATACTCTTTTAACTCCCGCATTAGAAAATAAATCAGCTACCATTCTAGCACTGATTGGCTCATTTATATGAGCTATACGGTCTTGTCTAGCATAACCATAATAAGGAATAATTAATGTAATTTCTCTACAATTTGCTCTTTTTATACCATCAATAAAAATAAGCAACTCCATTATACGGTCATTAACAGGACTACATGTAGATTGAATAACGTAAACCTTTTTTCCGCGCACATCTACTTTACTTGTGGCAAGACACTCACCGTCTGCAAAGTGCAATAATTCAGCTTGGCTTCTTTCAATACCCAACGCCTTACAAACATTTTCTGTAAGATGCTCATTGCTAGAGAGTGAGAAAACTAAAATATCTTTTATCATAAGTTCTCCTAAAACGTAAATATATTATCAAATTTTAAATATTTTTTACATAAAAAATATATAAATATTACATTTGCGTAGTATTTATTAATTATTCATTATAAAAACTTAAAATATCTTTATAAATATCATCCTTTTCTTCTTCATTTAAAATCTCGTGTCTTAATCCTTTATATAAGATTAATTTAGCATTAATACCATAACTTCTATATTCTTCATCTAAATGGATTAATCCTTTTCCCATATTTCCAACAGGATCATTATCACCGCCAACAATTAAAACTTTTAAATCTTTAGAAACTTTTTTTAATCTTTCTTTCTTGTGTAAACTTGCTAATCCTTTAAAGAATTCATAATAAAATCCATTTGTACAATTAAAACCACTTAAAGGGTCTGCTTCATAAATTTCAACGTTCTTCTTGTTTTTACTTATCCAAGCATTTCTACCTTCGCTAATGAATTTCTTTTCAAAAGCACCAATAGATAATTTTGCTAAAAGTCTTGCTTCTTTATCATAATTAAATTTATGAACTAAGATATGAGCAACAATATTCCCTAACTTAAATTCAAATGTTTTACCGTTACTTCCACATAAAACAATTTTATCAAAATAAGAGCTATATCTTTCAATTACACCTTGAGTAACAAAGCTTCCCATAGAATGAGAAAAAATATAAATAGGTAAATTAAATTCTTTTCTTAATTTAATAGACAATTCCTTAATAGTTTCAATCATTTTAAAGAAATAGTCTCTTCCAGGAGCACCTAATGATCCGTTCTTCCCTTGTCCATAATGATCTAAAGAATAAACTGAGTAACCATTATCATTTAAATATGTGGCAAAATGATCGTATCTATTGCAATGTTCTGCCATGCCTGTCACTAAAATAATAATAGCTTTAGGATTCTTTATTGCCCATTTAGTACCTATAAGTTCATCCTTATAACTATTTACAAAATTTAATTTTTCCATATAAAATCCTCACTTTATTTTATACTATCTTAATTTCAACCTAATTAAAATAATGTTTATATAGATTCTATTAAATTAATCCGTTTTTCTTTTATTTTCTCATCAGAAAAAGACAATGAATAATTGTATGCATTCTCTCTATATTTAAAATATAGTTCTTTGTTATTTAATAACTCTATAATATTAATAGCATAAGTTTTAGGGTCAAAATTATCTATAATTAAACCACAATTTGAAGGAACACATGTTTTTATTGAGTCACCAAAGTTTGTTGTGATACAAGGTACACTTTGAGAAAAAGCTTCATTGATTACTAACGGGGTTCCTTCATATAAACTTGTTAATAATAATAAATCTGTTTTCTTTAAAACTTCTTCAATATTTGTTGTAGGTTTATTAATAAAAACACTATTTTCTAAGTTATATTTTCTAATAAGTTCTTGGATATCATTAAGTAATTTTCCATCTCCATATAAATTTAAACTAAATTTAAAACCATTATCTTTCAAAATTTTAGCAACTTCAATTAACATTAATGGATTTTTTTGTTCTGCAAATCTTCCTAAAAAAACTAAACTATTATTATAATAATTAATATTTTCAAAAGGCTTTGTTTTTATTGGATTTTGTATAAATAGAGATTTATTTTTATAAAATCTATATTTTTTGGATATATCATTTTTTATTACTTCATTTAAAAAAACATATTTATCTGCTTTCCTATAAAATAAAGACATGAACCTTTCATTAAAAGTTTTAAAAAATTTAAAATTATAATGATAGTGATAAATATACTTTCTTTTCTTAGGAATTATTAAATAATTATCTAAAGAAGAGCCAATTAAAATGTCACTTTCGTTTGTCATTTTCTTAATTAAATTTCTATATTTATATTTACCAAATAATGAAAAATGTATATTCTTTAAAATTAGCAAAAAAGCCCTAAAATATTTTTTTTCGCTGCAAAACTTCAATATTTTTTCATCAATTTTAGAATTATCTTCATTATCTAAATATAAAATTTTAATTCCTTTATTTATATTATAAGGTACATTTAAAGATTCTTTTGCAGTCACAACTAAAGTAATTTCATATTCATTGCATAATAAATTTGCTATAGAAATAGTAGCAGTTTCAGTTCCACCTAAATACTCTAGTTGTTGTAAAAACCAAAAAATTCTTTTCATAGAAATTTCCTTAATTCAAATATTCCTTTTGACTTAGGTAAATTATCATATTTTATATTATAGTTCAAACATAAAATAGTAGATTCCCATGGAGCATTATAAACAAATAAATTGTTTCCTGACAATATTTCCAATTGCTTTTCCACTTGTTTAAAAATCTTATTTTTATAATGGTGTATATTATCTAATTTCTTTGCATCATGAAACAAAGCTGTTCTTCTAAATAAAAGGGATTTCTCAAAATCTTCTTGCGAAAACAAATGGTGCTTAATGAGTATTACTTTACACGCAAAATCACAGTTAATATATTTTTGCATAAAAATTAACTTATTAGTTGATTTAACAAATGAACTTCTATGTTGAATGTAAACGTATGTAGTGTCTTTAATAAAATGTATTTTATTTGAATTTATAATGTATTCTAATAAAAATGGTCTATCTTCAATAGTTAATTTAGATGGAAGAAATTTAATACCTGAATCAACAATCAATTCCCTTTTATATAGCTTATTCCAAACAAAACCTCTAATTCTAAAATCTTTAAGATACTTAAGTAATACTTCTTCTTTAGTATATGTTCCCGGTAAATAAAACTTAGACATATTCCATTCATTAATTACCTTGCTATTTCTTTTTGAAATTCCATAATTAGCAACTATTAGATCAGCATTTGTAGTAGTTGCAGCATGATACAATTTTTCCAAACAATCTTCGCTAATATAATCATCGCTATCTAAGAAAAATATGTAGTCTCCAGTAGCTTCTCTAATCCCTAAATTTCTAGTCAAACCAGCATCTTGAAAATTGCATTCGATTATTTTAATCTTATCGCCAAGCAAATATTTATAAGAATTCACAATATCATAACTAATATTATTAGACTGATCTAAAACACAGATTATTTCATAAGGGAAAACTAAAGTTTGCTTGCAAACACTAGCTAAACATTTGCTCAACTCTAATTCCTGATTATGTATAGGAATTATAACACTAATCGCTTTTTTCATTTTCGTTCCTTATAGAATATTCACAGCCGCAATAATCTTGTCTATAAATTTCAAGTTTTTTAGATATATCAACTCCAATATCTTGACCATTATTTTTTTTAAAATCAAAAACTAAGAACCTAACATTATTATATTTCTTTTCTATAGTTTCACCTAACTCATTTATATACTCAGCATTTTTGTTTCTACTTATAGTCATTATAGTAGTGACAATTTCATATTTATTTAATGCAGCATATTCAAAAAGTCTTGTCATTCTTTTATTTATGCAGATTTTGCAGCGATTTTTCCCTTCGCTTTCATAACAAAAAGGCTGCAAATCCCTACTAAAATTTTCGTAATCGTAATTATCTTCAATTATACCGATGTTAGCATTAAATTTTAAATTCAAGTATTTTATATACTTTTTTGTTGCATCTAATCTTTTTAGATATTCTGAATAAGGATAAATATTTGAATTAGAAAAGAATACAGTTACATCAAATAAATCAATCAAAAATAAAAGTGGATAACATGAACATGCACCACAGCATACATGAACTAAAATTTTAGGCTTTTTATCTTCTTTTTTTAATTGCCTAATTTCTTTTAAACCTTCTTCAAAATAATTAATCTTGCTTTTTGTAGTCATATTTACCATAAATGAACATACAGTCACCAAAGGAGAAAAAACGATATTTTTCTTCAACAGCATGTTTATAACATTCTAATGTAAATTCTCTTCCCATAAAAGCACTAACAAGCATTACCAATGTAGATTTTGGCAAATGAAAATTTGTAATCAAAGCATCTATAGCTTTAAATTCATAACCAGGTGAAATAAAAATGTTGGTTGCTTCATTAGTAGGTTTAAAATACCCATACTTTTGTATATTTGCCTCCAAGGTTCTAACAGAAGTCGTTCCCGTAGCAATAATTCTATTACCACAAGATTTAGCATTATTTAAAATATTAGCAGCTTCTTCGCTTATTTCATAAGTTTCACTATGCATTACGTGATCTTTTGTATCTTGTACTTTTACAGGTCTAAACGTTCCTAAGCCAATATTAAGTGTAATATCAACAATAGTTACTCCAATATCCTTCAATTTATTAATAATTTCATCAGTAAAATGAAATCCAGCAGTTGGAGCAGCAGCACTGCCTTCGATTTTAGCATAAACAGTTTGATATTCATCGTTATCATCACATTGTTTATGAATATAAGGAGGGAGAGGCATTAAGCCTACTTTATCAAGCTCTTCTAGAAATATACCTTTATAAGTAAACTTTAAATGTCTGATGCCTTCATCCAAAACATCAGTACAAGTAGCTATCAAAATATCATCTTTAAAATGAATTATTGTGTCTAACTTAATAGCCTTTGCATTGCCGCATAAACATTCCCATGTATCATTGCCTAAGTCTTTTAATAATAAAACTTCTACTTTAGCACCTGTTTTATCTTTAACACCAAACAATCTAGCAGGAATAACTTTTGTGTTATTTCTTACTAAAACATCTCCTTTACGAAAATATTTAATAATGTCATAAAAGTGTTCATCATTGTATGTTTTGTGCTCACGATCGACAGATAACATTCTACAATGATCTCTAATTTTACTTGGTTCCTGAGCTATCAATTCTTCTGGTAAATAATAATCAAAAAGTTCAATATTCATACTAAAACCCTCTAGAATCCCCATATTTTTTAAGAATTTCATTTTTATATTCTAAAAATCTATCTTCTTTAATAGCTTCTCTAGCACCTTCAACAATCGATATTAAAAATCTTAAATTATGTATCGACATAAGTCTTTGGCCAAATGTTTCATTAGACACATAAAGATGTCTCAAATATGCTTTAGTGAAATTTTTACAAGTATAACAATCGCATTCATTATCCAAAGTTGTAAAATCTTCCTTATATTTCTCATTTTTAATATTTACTCTTCCATTGTGAGTCATTAATGTTCCATGTCTAGCAATTCGGGTTGGAAGGACACAATCCATCATGTCAACACCTTTAGCTATACCTTCTAAAATATAATCTAAGCTTCCAACGCCCATTAAATATCTAGGTTTATCCTCAGGTAGATATTTAATAGCCATATCTATCATTTTAAAGCAAGCATCTTTAGGTTCGCCAATAGAAGTTCCACCGATAGAATAGCCGTCAAAATTCATTTTGACTAATTCTTCAGCACAATATTTTCTTAAGTCTTCAAATTCTCCACCTTGTACAATTCCAAATAAGGCTTGATCTTTGCGTTTATGAGCCTCTAAGCCACGTTTAGCCCACCTTAAAGTTCTCATTGTAGATTCTTTGGCATAATCATATGTAACAGGATATGGTATGCATTCATCAAAACTCATTATAATATCAGCACCAATCTTTTCTTCAATACCGATAACAATTTCTGGCGAGAAAAAGATTTTGTCTCCATTTAAGTGAGATTTAAAGGTAACTCCTTCTTCAGTTATATTTCTTCTTTCAGCAAGAGAAAAAACTTGAAAACCTCCGCTATCAGTAAGCATTGGTCCATTATAATTCATAAATTTTTGAACTCCACCTGCTTTAGCAACAATGTCTTCTCCTGGTCTTAAATGTAAGTGATAGGTATTAGCTAAAATAATGCCAGCACCAATACTTTTAATTTCTTCTGGTGAAAGAGTTTTAACAGTTGCGAGAGTACCAACAGGCATAAAGCAAGGAACTTCAACATCCCCATGTGGTGTATGAAGAATGCCATAACGTGCTCCGCAATTTTTATCAACATGTAATATTTCTAAATAAAACTCTTTCTTATCCATAATTCTCCTACCGTTTGAAATCTAAATTTCTCTCAAAACATAATATTTTATTGAATCCGTTAACCTTCTTACTTAATACATAAAATAAAGGATAACCAATACATATTATACAAACAAATTCTCCTAAAAGCACCCATCCAAACATAATCCAATACATACTAGACAAATTAAAAGCATCTGATGTATTCATAGAGCCTAAATATATAATAAAAGGTACAATTATAGCATTTATTAAACATGGAATTAAACCACTTATAAATAAGCTTTTTATTAATTTACTTACAAACACCATTAATAAACAGCTAATTAAAGTAGCAAGAGTTCCAAATAAAATATCATAAACCCCGACAGTTGAAGCTAAATTTGCAATTAAACAACCAATTGTTAATCCTATAGTATATGTTGGATTAAAGAAAACCATCAAATTTAAAATTTCACTGAATCTAAATTGTGCAAATTCATATGCTAATGGTCCACAAATAATAGTAACAACTGCATATAAAGCAGCTATTATTGCATTAATGCTTATAGCTTTGATAGTAAAATTCTTTTTAAACCGCAAAGCAACTTTTGATTCATTACGAATCTCTTCTTTTTTCATAAAAAAATCCCCCTGTTAAATTTTACGAGTGGTTAGTCATGGGTAAAGACACTCGAGCGTTGTAATTATATTTTATTTATGTATAAAAAGAAAGGTTTTTCTAAGGTTTTATTTACTTTTAAGTATCTTATCCATTTCTTTTTCGTTAGCATCATAATCATCAATATAAGAATAATGCTTTCCTTTATATTTATAACCTAAAATCATATCAATTGTAACATTATCAGCAGCTTTAAAAATATTTTTTTCAACTTGATCATTATAATTTTTCATAAGTTCTTTTATTAATAATTTAGTTGCATATCTTTGAGATCCGCCACCGCCATTATCACAAATAGCACAATTTTCAGTAAATCTACAAGCACATTGAATAAACTTCAAATTATGAAAATTTTTCCATGAAATAATATCTTTTTCTCTTATAAGATACATTGGTCTAATAAGCTCCATTCCCTCATAATTAGTTGATTTTAATTTAGGAAGCATTGTTTGAAAAGAACCAGAATTAAGCATATTCATAAGAGTCGTTTCAATTACGTCATCGAAATGGTGGCCTAATGCAATTTTGTTACAACCCATTTTTTTTGCAAAATTATAAAGGGCTCCTCTTCTCATTTTAGCACACAAAAAGCATGGACTTTTTAATTGTGAGTTTGCTATTTCAAATATATCAGTTTCAACAATTGTTGCTGGAATTGATAAAATTTCTAAATTATTTTTTATAGTTTGCAAATTTATTTCATTATATCCAGGGTTCATAACTAAATATTCAACTTTAAATTCAAAGTCAGAGTATTTATGTAATTGCATAAATAATCTAGCCATTAACATAGAATCTTTCCCACCAGAGATACAAACGCAAATATGATCATTAGGTTCAATTAACTTATATTTTTTAATTGCAGCTACAAATTTAGACCATAATTTCGATCTATATTTTGTAGTTATTGATTTTTCAAATTCATCTATCATTTTACAAGTTCCTTTAATGCATTAACTAATATATCTATTTCTTCTTTTGTAGTCAATTCACATAATGAAATTCTAAATGAAGTCATAGCCCTTTTTCTATCTTTATAAATAGCCATAATAATCTTTGATGGCGTATTTTTAATAGAACAAGCGGATTTTTGACTAACATATATTTCTTTATTTGATAAATACTCAACAACTTTAAATGCCGGGATTCCTTTTATCGAAATATTAACTATGTATGGATTAGAAAAAGAATTAATTGTAATTCCATTAAGAGTCTTTAAAGAATTTAATAAATATTCGTGTATAGAAAAAACATATTTAAAATTATTATCTATATTCTTATAGGCTAACTCTATTGCTTTATTAATACTTGCAATAATACCAACAGGAACAGAACCACTCCTATAAACGGTGTTACTTTCGCCTCCATTTATTAAAGGTGTTAACACAATATTT
Source organism: uncultured Bacilli bacterium (assembly GCA_934168325.1). Taxonomy (GTDB): domain Bacteria; phylum Bacillota_I; class Bacilli_A; order RFN20; family CAG-826; genus Onthovivens. The sequence goes on along the minus strand of CAKPNG010000023.1, from coordinate 9,535 downwards.
TTTCTTTTTATTAAAACTCCACTTCCTATAATTCCACCAAATTTATGTGGTGTAAATGTAATTAGGTCAGCACAATTAAAGTCGTAATTAATTTTTCCAATACCTTGTGTAGCATCAACTAATAATTTTGCATTTTTATATTTTTTAACTATAGAAGAAATATGTTTAATATCATGTATATAACCTGTTTCGCCTTCCACAAATATTGCACAAACTAAAATTACTGAATCATCAAGTTTATTCTCTAAATCAACTAAATCAATTGAACCATCATTCATAGTTTTTATTAACTCAATTGTAAAACCACAGTCTTTTAAATATCCAAGAGTTCCATTAATCGAACTATGTTCTAATTCAGTAACCAATATTTTTTTACCAAATCCTGAATAAGAATAAGCAATACCCTTAATTGCTAAATTATTAGATTCGGTAGCACTAGAAGTATAAATTACTTCAAAATCACTGCTAAACCCCAATATTTTTAAAATATTTTCACTTGTTTTGTTTATAAAGTCTTTTGTAATTTGTCCTAATTTATGCGATGAATTGTAATTTCCGAAATACTTAATCTCGGCATTTGAAAGCTCGTCAAGAACTTCTTTTTTAGCTGGATAATTTGCACAATAATCAAAATAAACCATAATTAGTTCTCTTTGTGAATTAGGTCTTTTAATACTTCAGATCCTATTAATAAACCACATGCAGTAGGAACAAATGCATTACTGCCTGGTGTAACTCTTTTTGCTGTTAATTCAGCTTCGCTAGGGTCAATACTTTTAGGTGTTAAAGGATTCTCTTTTGAATACACAACTTTTAACTTCTTAATTCCTTCTTTTCTAAGAATGCCTCTCATTGCTTTAGCTAATGGATCAACCTCAGTTTTATATATATCAGAAACAATAAATCCCATAGGATTTATTTTATTACCAGCACCCATACTTGAAATAATAGGAATATTTAATTCGTTGCATTTTTTGATAATTAAAACTTTAGAAGTTATAGTATCGATTGCATCAACTACATAATCAAACTTAGTAAAATCAATAGTATCAATATTTTCTTTATTAACGAATATATTAAAAATTTCAACATTAGCAGATGAATTTATAGATAGTATTCTTTCTTTCATTAAAGATGTTTTTTGCTTTCCTATAGAATTTAAATTAGCAATTATTTGCCTATTACAATTTGTAATAGAAACTACATCATTATCGAACAAAGTGAAATTGAATATACCACTTCTAGCTAAAGATTCGCATACGTATCCGCCAACACCGCCAATGCCAAAAATAGCAACTTTTTTATTTGAAAGTTGGTTAATTTCATCTACTCCATATATTAATCGTGTTCTAGAAAATTGATCAATCATTTTAATATTTTTGTCTTATATAATTAAAAGCACTTTCGACATCTTCAAACCAAATTACATTCTCAAATTGATGTCTAAAATATGTTAATTGTCTTTTAGCATAATGTCTAGTGTTCTTTTTAATTAATTCAATCGACTCATCAATAGAAATACCTTTGAAAAACTCTTTGTATCCAATAGCTTCTAAAGCTTGATTTTTATTAGGAAAATCTCTTTTAATTTGATTTACTTCTTCAATAAGACCATTTTCAATCATCTTGTCGACCCTATTATCAATATTTTTGTATAAAATTTCTCTTTTTGGACATATTCCAATGAATGCTACATCATATAATAGTTTATTTTTCCCGTTTTCATTTATTTCTGTTTTTGTTTTTTTATGAATATCGTAAACATATAGTGCTCTAATTAACCTTTTTCTATTGTTTTTTGTAATTTTTATAGCATCTTCTTGATCTAATTTATATAATCTTTCATAAAGTTGTTCATTACTAAGATTAGACAAATAATTTGGGTCCATTTGAGGCTCTTCTATAAATTTATAATCATATAATAATGCTTTTAAATAGAATCCAGTTCCACCGACTAAAATTATGTTTTTATTTTCATTTTCTTTTAGCAATTTTCTTCCAATTTCTTGATAAGTTGAAACATCAAAAGGTTCATCAATATGAACAAAATTAAATAATTTATAATTAGGATGACTTTCTAAAAAATCCAAATCAGGCTTTGCTGTTCCTTTATTCATTTCAATATAAATTTGATAAGCATCAAAATTAATTACAACTGAATCTTTTAAATACTCAGCTAATTTATCTGCTAATAAAGATTTATTAGAAGCAGTAGGTCCAACAATAGCAAAAATCATTTTTTTATAATTTCCTTCATTTCATCAATCAAATTATATGCTTGTTCTTTTTTATTTAAATAGTCTTTGTAAATTAAAGAAGAATTTATCTCGTTATAGATTTCAATACTATCTTCATTATCTTCAATATTTGCGCATTTTTTGTAATAATTCATTTCATTAATTTTCTTAATAAAATCTTTATTTGAAAAAATTTCATCTCGGAGATTTAAATATGAATTTATAATATCATTTTGATGAAGTAGTGAAGAAATTTCATTACAGCAATTTAATATTTTATCATTCATTAATTAATTCTCCCATTAAAGCGTATAAATGATTTTCTAAGATTTTAACTTTAACGATGGAACCTATTAATTTTTCATCACCTTTAAAGTGAACTACTTTCATATTTTCAGTATATCCTGATAACATTTCTTTATTTTTCTTACTTACTTCTTCTACTAATACATCGAAAACCTTTCCAACCATAGAGTTAGCTTTCTCATTAATATCGATTTCCAATGTTGATACTAATTCTTTAAAACGTTTAACTTTTTCATCGTAAGTAACATTATCAACTAATTTAGCAGCTGGTGTTCCAACTCTAGGAGAATAAATAAAAGTAAAAGCACTTGTATAATGAACTTTTTTTACTAACTCAAGTGTTTCTTTGAATTCATCATAGGTTTCATTAGGAAAGCCAACAATAATATCCGTTGAAAATTCTATGTTAGGAATTACTTTTCTAATCCTATTAACTAAATTTAAATATTCTTCGCTTGTATATCTTCTTGCCATTCTCTTTAAAACATTATCACTACCACTTTGAACTGGTAAATGAATAAATTTCATAATGTTATCGTGCTTGGCCATTACCTCGATTACATCATCTTTAAAGTCACTAGGATAGGATGTTAAAAAACGTAAACGTGATATATTTAAAGTGGCTATTTTATCCAATAACCCTGCAAAACTTGAACCATTTTTCAAATCTTTGCCATACGAATCTACATTTTGTCCTAATAAAGTAATTTCTTTATATCCTTTTTTAACAAGTTCTTCACATTCTTTTATAATGTCTTCTTCATTACGACTTCTTTCTTTACCACGTGTATATGGAACTATACAATATGTACAGAATTTATCACATCCATATGTAATATTGACATATGCACGATATGTTTCTAATCTAACACTAGGTAAATTTTCAACAATTTCACCTTCTTTACTAGAAACATAAACGTATCTAAAATTAGTACCTTTTAAATAAGATAATATTAAAGGAAGATCTTTTATATTATGAGTACCAAATAGTCCATCGACATAAGGAAAAGTTTTCAAAATTTTATCTAAAATATGTTTTTGTTCAATCATACATCCACAAACAAGAATTAACATATTTTTGTTATTAATTTTTATGTTCTTCAAATCACCAATTTGTCCAAAAACTTTATCTTCGGCATTTTCTCTAACAGCACAAGTATTTAATATTACAACATCAGCATCTGAAATTTTATCTGCCTTAGTTAATTCAATTTCTTCTAAAATTCCAGACATAACTTCTTCATCCCTTATGTTTGCTTGGCATCCATAAGTTCTAATAAAATATTTTTTACCTTTAAGCAATTGTAAATTTTTATCATTTTTATCTAAATAAAAATTTAATGTCTCAATCTTACTTACTCTTTTTCTGCCTTCTTCAATACTTGGTGTATCTAGCCATTTAACTTCTTTTCTCATAACTAATCCTCTTCATTTATTATATATATAGGAATAATTTCTTTTCCTTCAAAATTATAATTATCAAATTTTAACACAACTGCAGAAAATAATGTTTTCCCATGATCTAATTGTTTAAATCTAGCATTTTCTTGTTTTAAAATAATACGCTCGACACAACTATTATATTCTACGCCTAAAACTGAATCATATAGGCCACACATACCAACATCACTTATGTATAAAGGTCCAGTAACTAACTTTTGATAATCTCTAGTTTGAACATGTGTGTGAGTTCCTAATACAGCGCTAACAGAATTTTTTAAACTATATGCAAGTGCTTTTTTCTCACCCGTATATTCCGCATGGAAATCTATAATATGTATATCACTTTCGTCATTTTCAATAATACTTAAAATCGAATTATAAGGATCATTTATTTCTAAATTAGAGTTAGTAAAACCAAGCAAATTTGTAACACGAATTAAGGTTCCATTAACATCAAATAATCTACTTCCTTCGCCAAATTTTTCATTTACTAAATTTAATGGTCTAATAATATCCTCATTATCCAATATTTTATAAGTCTCATTCCAATGATTATAGTGATTACCTAGAGTTATACAATCAACACCATGATTAATCAAAAAATTATAATGAACTGGCGTTATGCCTTTACCATTAGTAATATTTTCGCCATTAGCAATAACAAAATCGATATTATATTTTTTTATAAGCAAAGAAAGGTTCTTATCAAGAGCCTTTCTTCCTAATTTTCCAACAATATCACCAATAAATAAAATATTCATTATTTTGCTGTTTCTACTGCACGATATTCTCTTATAACGTTAACTTTAATTTGACCAGGATAGGTCATTTCTTGTTCTATTCTTTCTTTTATATCATGAGCTAATTTAAACGCTGCTAAATCATCAATCTTTTCTGGAATAACCATTACACGAACTTCTCTACCTGATTGCATCGCATAGCACTGTAAAACGCCATCATAAGATTTACAAATAGTTTCAAGCTGCTCAATACGTTTAATATAAGTTTCTAATGTTTCACTTCTAGCACCAGGTCTAGCAGCACTTAAAGTATCAGCAGCAGCAACTAAATATGAAATAATGTATTTAGCAGGTACATCACCATGGTGAGACTCTATAGCATTTACAACTATATCGCTTTCTCCATATTTTTTTGCTAATCTAGCACCAATTTCAACATGGCTTCCTTCTATTTCAAAATCACAAGATTTACCAATATCATGTAATAATCCTGCACGTTTAGCTTGAACTTCATCAAGCCCAAGTTCAGCAGCCATTGCACCAGCTAATCTTGCTGTTTCTATAGAATGTTCAAGTTGATTTTGGCCATAACTTGTACGGAATTTTAATCTGCCTATATAAGTTACTAATTCTTTATTAACAGTGCCTATGCCTAATTTAAATATTGCATCTTGGCCTGCTTTTCTAATTGATTCATCAACTTCGCCTTTGCACTTATTCGCAACTTCTTCAATTCTACCAGGTTGAATTCTTCCGTCTTTAATTAATGTATTTAAAGTTCTAGAAGCAATTTCACGTCTTATTGGGTTAAAGCAACTTACAGTTAATGCTTCAGGAGTATCGTCAATAATAATATCAACGCCTAATAATTGTTCTAAAGATTTAATATTACGGCCTTCACGTCCAATAATTCTTCCTTTCATTTCATCACTAGGTAAATTGATAACTGAAATAGTTCTTTCAGTTGTTACTTCTTGAGCTTGTCTAAACATTGAATTAGCTAAAATTTCACGTGCTTTTTCACCAGCTTCACTTTCAGCTTCCTCTTCTTTATTTTTTAAATATAAAGCGATATCTCTTTGACATTTTTCTTCAACACGCTTCATAATTTCTTCTTTAGCTTCTTTCAATGACATTTGAGAAACTTTTTGTAATTCTTCAATAATGCCATCAAGTTTAGCTTGTAAAGTTTCTTTTCTCTTTTTGTTTTCTTCAATTTGTTGATCAATTAATAATTCTTTTTGTTCAAGATTATTTTCTTTCTTAAGTAATTGAGCGTCTCTTAAGTCAATAGATTGCTCACGTTGTAAAAGCTTATTTTCACTAGCAACAACTTCTTGTTTTCTTTCCTTAATATCTTTATCTGCTTCTGCTTTCATTTCACTAACATATTGTTTAGCATCAAGTTGTGCGTTTTTTATAATATGTTCAGCTTTAATTTCAGCATCAGATATAATTTTCTTTGAGTTAATATTAGCTTTTTTGCCTTTAAAAATCGGTATGATTAATAAAATACATGCAACAGCTACTATTACAAATAGTATAGAAAATACTATTGTTAAAGTTTCGTAAACACTTACTAAAAACATTTTTAAATCCTCCTATGTAAATATTAATATTGATATAAATTTTTAATAAATAAAGATTATATAAATAAGTATCATAGATACTTCAATAATTATAACAAAGAAGGATTTAATATTAAATCAGAAATAATTAATTCTCGTTAGAACTATCTTCTTTTTCTTGTTCTTTATCTAATTTTTTTATATCTTCTTTTACTTTAGTAAAAATATCTGGATTATCTATTAAAAATTGTTTAGCAGTATCACGGCCTTGTCCAATTCTTTGTCCATAAACCTCATACCATGAACCAGCTTTTTTAATTATTCCTGCAGAAACGCCTAAATCAAGAAGTTCGCCTTCTTTAGATATACCTTTTCCATAAATAATATCTAAATAACATGACTTAAATGGAGGCGCTACTTTATTCTTAACAACTTTAACACAAACAGTATTGCCAATAAGTAAACCATTTTGTTTAATTGCTTCGCTTCTTCTAATATCAATTCTTACAGTTGAAAAGAATTTTAATGCTCTACCACCAGTTGTAGTCTCATTACTACCATAAATAACACCAACTTTTTCTCTTAATTGATTAATAAAAATTAAAGTACAATTTCCTTTATTTAAAACTGCTGTTATCTTTCTCATAGCTTTTGACATCATTCTAGCTTGGAGTCCAACAGAAGAATCAGTCATCATACCATCTAATTCTTGTTGTGGGACCAAAGCCGCAACACTATCGACTACAATCATTTGGAAACAGCCTTTTTTTGCTAATATTTCGACAATTTGTAAAGCTTCTTCTCCACTATCAGGTTGTGATAAGATTAATTCATCAATATCTACACCTAAAGCTTTAGCGTAAATAGGATCAATTGATTGCTCAGCATCAATATAGGCACATAATCCACCATTTTTTTGACACTCAGCAATAGCAGTAAGTGCTAAAGTAGTTTTACCAGAACTTTCTGGACCATAGATTTCTACAATGCGGCCTTTAGGATATCCTCCTATACCTAAGCATCTATCTAATAATATAGATCCACTTGATATAGAATCAACATCAACACAAGGTCTATCGCCTAAGCGCATTATAGAACCATTACCAAAAGTACGTTTTACATCTTTCAAAACGTCTTCAATTTTTAAAGATAAATCATTTTCATTTTTGTTTTCTTTTTGCATAAATTACCCCTTCAATAAACAAGTAGTATCTAAATCTATATTTTGGGGGTATTTTTTTAAAAATTATTTTCCAATTATTGATAATAAAGCATCAACAATACTATTTACAGCTATTTCTCTAACTTTTTCTCTTTCTGCTTCAAGTTTTAGTGGGATGCCCCAAACTTTATTATCATAAACGATGCCCATATAAATTTCACCAACAGTAGCTTCGCCTGGGCATGTATTAGGACCAGCATTTCCTGTAAATGAAACACAAATATCAGTACCTAATATTTTTTTACCTTTAATTGCCATTTGCTGAGCAACACCCCAACTAACAACACCATTATTATCAATAAATTCTTTATCGATTCCTAATAACTTAATCTTAAGATCAGTTGAATAAGTTACTAAGGATCCAACAAAACATTTACTAGCTCCGCTTACATCGGTTATTGTTTTAGCGAATAATCCACCTGTAAAGGATTCTACACTACTTAAAGTAAGTCCTTTTCTTGTTAATACATCTACTAATTGCTCTACGTTATTCATTGTTCTTTCCTCCAATTATCATATGTATATTTTCTGTGAGATAAATAATCCCACTTATTAACGAAATTAATGTTGCTATGTAGCAAAAAATATCTGAAATATGTAAGTATCTAATCCAATTAGAATCAAATAAGTTAAATGGAAATCCGTTTAATAAAACAATTGATAAAGCTATCATTTGAAATACAGTTTTAAGTTTTCCATATATATTGGCACTAATTACTACTTTTTTTGTTGCTGCCATAAAACGTAATCCATCAACAACTAAATCACGAATAATCATTAAAATTACGCAAAAGAAAGGAAATCTCAAATGATCATTAAGACTTACAAAATTTATAGATAAAAATACTAACATTGAATTAACTAGCATTTTATCAGCAATAGGATCTAAAAATTTTCCTAAATCAGTAACTTGATTATTTTTTCTAGCTAGATAGCCATCAAGAAAGTCTGTGAGAGATGCTATAACAAAAACCGCAAAGATAATTATCATAATATAATTAACATATGCACCGCTCTCTCCTATATAAAGATTGGCTTTAGAGATAAATGGATGAAATTCATCAACCAAATACATAATAAAAATTGATAAAATTAAGCAAAAAGCTAAAACAATTCTTGAAATAGTTATTTTTGTAGGCAAATTAATTTTCTGTTTCATCTAAATCTCCTAAAGTGAGTATTCAGTCCATAAGCCATGTTCTGTTTTATGCAACCATTTATCTAGGTTTCCCTGCTGAATCGGATTCATTTCTCCTATCAACTTCCTCTACCAAAATTTGAGTTTCTCGCTTGTGGGGTTTACCGCGTTTCACTTTATTTTTTCAAATAAATTCGTCACTGTGGCACTTTACTCTTTCCTTCCATAGTTTCCCTTAGGTCGGAAAATAGCCGTTACTAGCTCCCTAGTACCTAGGATTATTTTTTCTCCTAGCGCAATCACTACTACCATCTCAGATAGTGCGAGCATGGACTTTCCTCTAGTTAAAAACTAGCGATTGCATAGACTGAAGTCTTATTTAATTTTACTAGGATCAACTCCCATTTGATATAGCTTTTTCTCATATTTGCTTATTTTTTGGAGTAATTCTAGATTATCAAGGTGTACATTATTTTGGTCAAAAGATATTTGATTATGATTACCTTTTAACTCAGCTTCTTTCTTACTAAGTTCAACTTTTAAACTTTGATTAGAATGTCTTAATTCATTAATTTGAGTTTCTAATCCTTTAACTACTGAATCAATCATTCTATAATCGCTCAAAACCTTATCTAAAAAGGTGTCGACTTCATTTGCACTATATCCTTTAACATCTTTTGTAAAAGTCTTGTTTAATATTTCTTTACTAGTAAGTTGAAGTTTCATAATGTTCCTTTCTAATAAATTATATTTATAAAATAAATATTTTTCAATTCATTGCTTGTAGAAAAAATCTTTTTTTTGATAAGCTCAAATAAAAATTTTAAATCCGAATATCCTCTTTTCTAAAATTTAAGTCCTCGAATATAATATAAGTGATG
>CAKPNG010000022.1 GCA_934168325.1 uncultured Bacilli bacterium | reverse complement strand
ACAAAGACTCTTAGTCCATTATTATCTTGTCCACCTTTACCCCAAATCTTCTCAATTATATAATCATACGTTAATACTTTATCTAAATTCATAGATAATAAAACTAAAATTTTATATTCTAAATTTGTTAAATGAATTTCGCGATTATTGATCATAACTAATCTTTTATCATAATCAATTGTTAATTCACCATTATTAAATACTTCATGATGTTCTTCTGTAGTTGTTTTAAGTTGATTAGTAACTCTAGCTTTAAATTCAAATAAATTAAATGGTTTAACTAATAAATCATTAGCTCCGCTATTAAAAGCAATAATCTTACTTTCGATATCATTACGATTTGTTAAAACTAAAATTGGTAAAGCTGAACTATATTCTCTAAATTTGCCAACAACTTCTAAACCAAAATTTTTATTAACCGTTATATCAATAATTAATAAATTGATGATATCTTTTATGCAATAATTTAAAGCATCAAAAGCACTTGTAACTAAAATAATATTATATCCATCCTCTGACAAGATGTTTTTAATGTCTTTACCGCTATCTTTATCGTTAGCTAATAATAATATAGTAATCTTTTCCATGTTTTTATTATAACATATAGTACTATTAAAAATTAATAACTTTTTAAAAATATCGATGCTATCGAACATTTTTTTGTTTAAAAAATTCTAAAACAAAATATTTGACATATATTTGAATTTGAGTATAATTAATAGTCTGCGCCAATTTAGTACCAATCATATTGACGCATTAATAAAAAGGAGGAAATATTATGGCAAAAATAATTAAGAAAATATTTGCTACATCTAATAATTCTTCTTCAAAAACGAAATCTAATAAAAATTGGTTAAACGAATTTGTTGAAGATTATGTTAATTACTTTGATGTATCTAATTTACGTTTCTAAATAAAAAGAGATATTCCAGTTATAAGGAATATCTTTTTTTATCAATAAAGTCTTTCTTTTTTTAATATAAATGGATAAATTCCAAATAAAATTGGAATAGCAACAGTTTCAACTAAATTAGTTAAAATCAAAACTACATAACCTAATATTGATAATAAATAAGTAGTAGTAAGTTCCATCTCTTTTAAATTACTAATAAGTTGAACCATTGAAATTATATAAAAAACAATACTAATCATTCCATAAACAAAAGCTGCTAACCCAAAGATAAATCCTACAACCATTAATACTTTAAAATATTTCTTCTCTCTTTTTTTATTTTCTAAAGCTAAAAAAATAAAATATAAAATTGCTAATACTGAACTAATTAATAAAGGAATAAATATAAATGAAGTAAAATCAAGCCTTAAAATACTCATAATAATAGGTATTATGTAATTACCTAAAATTAATAATAAAATTGCATAAAATATATAATAAAAGTTATCTTTTCCTTTTTTAAAATAACCAGCAATCATAATATAAAATACTGTATTTATAGTATAAGATATTAAAAAATCATAGTTATCATTTAAATTTTTATAATTAAGTCCAATTGATAAACATAATTGAATCAATAATAAAGTAGCTAAAGCGTAAGCTACAATACTTCCAATTTTGGAAAAATTATCAATATTAATAAAACGTGTATTTAATTTTTTCATAGTCTTAATTATACTCCTCTAATTCATTTAAAACATTAGAAATATTATTTATTATATCTTCTCCAACTACACTATTTTCATTAAGATTTAAAGTAGCAAATTCACTAGCTCTACCTAAAATATAAGAAGAAAAAGCAACACTTTTAATTAAATTATTGCTTTTAGCAACTACTCCTAAAGTAATTCCAGTTAAAATATCTCCACTACCACCTTTTGCTAACGATGGATTACCATTTATATTAAAAATAACTTCTTTACCATCACTAATAATACTTATATTACTTTTAACGTTAATAATTAAATTATACTTTGATGCAAATTCTTTAATTAAATTAATCTCATCTTTATAAATTTCATCTAATGGTTTATTAATTAATCGAGAAAATTCCATTAAATGTGGAGTTAAAATAACTTCACATTGGTGATCTTTTAATATATCTACACCATATTTTGATAAAGAATTGAGTCCATCAGCATCAATTATTAATTTATTTTTAAAATTCTTTAATAAATATGAAATTATTTTATAAACTTCTATACTAGTTCCTATTCCCATTCCAATTGCAATTGCATCTTGATTAAGTAATTTAGATAATTTTTCTTCATCATATTTTATATGACCATCTATATCATTAAATAACATATATGTATTTTCTAAATGTCTTAAAGCGTATATAGGTAATAAAGAATTAGGAATACAAATTGTTGAATATCCTGAACCTACTTTTAAAGTAGCAAATGCATTATTACTTAATAATATTGCACCAAGTAATTCTTTACTTCCTCCGATAATAGCACACCTTCCATAATTACCCTTATTAGATACTTTTTCTCTTTTAGGAAGATAATTTATATAGTCTTTTTTATCAAAAACCTTGCAGAAATCATCTTTTTTAATAGATTTTATACCAATATGAATAACTTTCAATTGATTATAATAATTAGATGCCTTATTTAATAATAGACCTAATTTAATAAATTCTACTGTATATAAATAATTACATTTAAAAGCAATACCCATAACTTCACCAGTAGTTCCATTAATGCCACTAGGTATATCGATAGATATTTTTAATCCTTTATAATGATTTATTTTATTAATAATATCATAATAATTTCCTTCAATGATTTTATTTAATCCAATACCAAATATAGCATCAATATAAACTTCATATTCATCATTAATATTAGTTACATATTTACCTCTATATCTATTTTTATTAATTAAACATTCATTATTAAAATGACTTCCTAAAGAATATATAGAGACATCATATCCTTCATTATATAAATATCTACCAATAACGTATCCATCTCCACCATTACCACCACTACCACAAATAATTAAAATACGATCACCTTTTTTAATTATTTCTTTAACATTATTAAAAATATTAAAACCAGCTCTTTCCATTAATTCAATTGAAGGTATTCCACTATCAATTGTATATTTATCGCTATTTTTAGCTTCTATACTATCTAATGCAATTTCCATAAATTAATTATAAACCATTAATTATTTCTTTTTTATAAATAATAAAAATTTATTAATTAGATTCTTATTCTTTATAAATAAAGCTAATAAATAAATTAAAATTAATAAAATAGATGAAATTATAATAGAAAATACTTCGCGATAACTAAAACCCTTAAATAGTTGCATTTTAAAGAAATCATCAAATATTAATTTAATTTGATTTAATCCACCACCTATTCCTTTTAAATAATTAGGATCTAAAAATACATCATTAAATGCAAACATTAATAAAGTAGATAAAATTACCCCAACACTAAAAACAATAGTAGTATATTTTTTTAATGGTCTACATATATCAAATAATATAATTAACCCTGTTAAAGTAATATTAATTGTTATTAAACTACTTATATAATTTAAATGAATAAATAAATTAATAAATAAAGGGGTAAATGCTCCTAATGTCATAAATAAAGCATAAAAAATTGATTGTTTTATTACTTTAAATACAAAATCTCCTTCAATAGGTTTATTTTTATTATTTTGTAAAGATAATAAAAATCCACATAGTGCTATTGAAACAAATTCATATATATAAATAGATTCAATTTCTATGTATAAACCTTTTTTAGTAAAAACTGATAAAAAAGCAAATAAGCCAATAAACATTGATTTAGTTAAAAATAGCAAGATAGATCTTTCAATATTTGCAATTGCTCTTCTTCCTTCTAAAAAAGTATTAGGTAAATGAGAAAAATCATCATCTAATAAAATAACATCACTTAAACTTTTACATGAATCGACCGAAGAATTAAAAGTAACACTACAGTTTGCTTGTTTTAAACTTAATGTATCATTTACTCCATCACCAATATATCCAACAATTTCACCTTTTGATTGTAAGCATTTAATAATTTCATTTTTTTGGTCAGGTGTTGCTCTTGCAAATATTGTATATTTATCAAAAATATCTTTTATTTTACTAATTTCCACATTTTCTAAAGAAATAGCATTATCAAAATCTTTAACACCTGTTAGACTAGAGACTTCTTTAACCGTTTCTATATTATCACCACTTATAATTTTGATATTTATATTAAGCGAATAAAAATAATTTAATGTATCAACTATTCCGGCTCTTAGTTCATCTTTTAATATAATAAAACCTAAAGGACCAGAATTATTTTTTAATCCAATAACTCTATAACCTTGCTTGCTATAAGCCTTAATTTTATCGAGTAAATCTATATTATCTTTAAAAATTATATCTGGTGCCCCTAAATAATATGAATCATCTATAGTATTAGTAACACTATATTTATATTTGCTATTAAAAGGAACTATAGATTTAATATCTATATTATTATCAATAATCCCAAAGTAGTTTTTTAAAGCTCTATAGGTTTTATTATTAGATTCATTATATTTTAAAATAATCTTCATTATTTCTTTTATATCGTTAGAAGTTAAATTTACATATTCTTTGACTTCATAATTTTGTGTAGTCAAGGTGCCTGTTTTATCTAAGCAAAGAGTATTTACTCTACTAAGATTTTCAACAGCATATAAATTTTGAATCATTGTATTTTGTCTGTATAAATGGATAATAGATTCAGATAAAGAGATAGAGGATAATAAAATCATACCAATTGGAATCATTCCAACTAAGGTGGCACCACATTTAGTAACTATATCTAAAGTAAAAACAAAATGATTTCCATCTTTTCCAACATAGTAAATTTTAAAGCCAACGAGAAAAACAATTGGGATTAAAAATAATATTAAATATTTAATTATTTTATTTATATTGGAGATTAGCAGGCTTTTTTTCTTTTTTATGGTATTTATTTTATTTTCTAAGCCAGCAACAAAGGTCTCATTTCCAACAGCAATAACTCTTCCATATATCAAATTATCTACTATAAAACTACCAGATAATACCTTATCACCTACTTTTTTATCTAAAGGCACACTTTCTCCGGTAAGCATTGATTCATTAACTCTACAATTATTTTTAACTATTTCAATATCACAAGGGACATTATCGCCTTCACTTAAAATAACTATATCATTATAAACAATATCATCGTTATTAATTTCTTGAGCAAAGCCATTTCTAATTACTTTTATCTTACTAGAAGATATAATTCTCATTTTTTTAATAACATGTTTACTAGCTTCACTAGAAATAATATTTGATAATGCATTAAAAAATATAACTATAAGAAAACCATATTTAGTAATAGTAATAACTTTTTCGCCATTTGGATATAAATTTTGAAACAATGCAAAGATAATTACTAAGCCATATAAGAGTAAATTAAAAAAGGTAAAAAAACTTTCAAAAATAATTCTGAAATGTGATTTACCTTTAAATTGTTTGCGTTTGTTTACTAATTCTAAATTTTTATAATAATTAATCTGTTCATCATTTAAACCAGCCTCTATATTAGGCTTAAATGAAGGGTTTAATTTAATATCACAACAATTCTTTTTCTTAATAAACATAAATTAGATTTAATAGTCTAATTTATTTTACGTTAACTGCTCTTTCTTTGCCACTTTTTTCATCAATTACTAAATCAAAAGTGACTTTTTGTCCATCTTTTAAAGATCTGTGTCCTTTACCTTCGATGCCTGTATAATGAACGAAAACATCTTTTTTGTTTTCATCATTTACAATAAAGCCATAGCCTTTAGCATCATCGAAAAACTTTACTACACCTGTCATAAAGAAACTCCTTGGTTGATTAACAACTATTTAGATTAAAGCACAATTAAAGAAAAAGTAAAAGAAATTTTGATTAAATCGAATTATTTTTTAAAAGAAAATCCTTTTTTCAGTTCATAGATTGACAAGGTTTGGCAAAAATACAAATTATAATTATTAACAATATATTCATTAAATCATATAATAAAGTTGATAAGGGAGTAATTTTATGAGACAAAATTTTAATGTAAAATCTTATTTGGTACCTGAACCTGTGTGCATTATTGCGACATATAATAAAGATATGTCTATAGATATAATGAATGCTGCTTGGGCGATGATGGCTGACTTTGATAAAGTTTGTATATGCTTAAGTAAAGATCATTTAACTACAGAAAATATAATAAGAAACAAAGCTTTTACTTTAAGTACAGGCACATTAGACACTGTTGCTAGTTGTGATTATGTTGGTATAGTAAGTGGAAAAGATGAAAAAAATAAACTTCAAAAATCTCTTTTTCACACTGTTAAAAGTCAATTAGTAAATGCTCCATTAATTGAAGAATTACCATTAGCGTTAGAATGTGAATTAATTAATTATGATAAAGAAAAAGAATTATTATTCGCAAAAATAGTAAATGTTTCAGTTGATCAAAAAATAATCGATTCAAATGGTAAAATTGATTTAGAAAAAGCTAAATTAATATGTTATGACCCTACTAGCTCATCTTATATGGAAATAGGAAAAAGAGTTGCAAAAGCATTTAATGTAGGTAAAAAATTAAAATAATTAATTCTTTTTGATTTTAATCAAAATATTATTCTTCATTCTTGTAGTTTCTTTGGTTATATCATCTTTAACATTTATTAGGGTTAAAGTTAAGAACTTTTTAGTTATTTTCTTAATAAAATCTTTTGAATCTTTATCAAGTTTTGAATAAGTTTTAAATATATCTACTAACTTGCTTTTTATATCACTAGTTCTAACAATGTCATTTTCGATCAATAAATTATATAAAGTAGTAATTAATTTCTTTTTTTCTTCATCACTATAAGAATTTAACATTTTATTTATTGTATCATCAAAAACACTAGCTCCACTTGTAATATCTGATAATACATCAAATTTATCTCCTTTAATTACCCAATTAAACGCAATATGTTCCATAATCGTAAATCCCGTTGCATTTACGATAGTAAAATCTTCACTTTCTTCCATAATCATTCCAAATATAGAAAACTCAGGAACATATTTAATAATTTTAGTTTTTCTTTCTATATATTTTTTATCTTTAAAAAATTGTTCTTTAAATCCAGGACCATCAAAAGAATATATGTTTTTGATATATTTATATAAGCGTTTTTTAGCCATAACTCCGGCATATACTGCTAAATTTCCGCCTTTAGAATGCCCACCAACATAAATAATTTTATTTAAATGATGGTATGACGAATTTAAATAATTTAAAGCATCAATATGAGATGATAAAGGAAAAGAAAATGATAAATTAAAATCTTCTTTCCAACCATATACTGTTAAATCCGTTCCTCTATAACTTACATATGAAAATATTTTTTTATAATGAATTAATATTGATGCATATTGTTCTTCTTTATCTTCATCATATATTTTTAAGAAATTACTTACTTCAATATCTTTAAATCTTATTGAATTCATCATATCTTTTATTAACATATATTTGTGTTCATAGTCAGATAATTTATGACCATCTTCATTAGTAAGTAAATCAATATCTAAATCTTTTAATTTAGATTTCTTAAAAGTATTAGAAACCATTGAAAAATTATAATAAGCTAACTCAGCAAAAATTAAAGCATCAACATCATTAAACGGTTTTTCTAGAAAACTATATTGATAATCTCTAACATAATTTATAATGCTGTCTGGTCTTTTTATCTTTTTCATATCTATATTTTAATTGATTTCTTTTATATTTAATAGAAGAAAAAACATTAATTATTTTATTTAAAAACTCAATATTTTTATAAAAAACACTGCAAAACCCCTATTAAATAATAAAAGATGCGATTTCTCGCACCTTTTAAATGTTAGATTTAGTTATATAAATTATTCAGCTAAAGTGACAGTTTCATTTAAAACATCAATTCTTAATTTACCTTTATAGAATTGGTCTCTAATACCAATCTTGGCTTTTACTTTTTTGCCATTAAATTCATCTAAGAATTTAACAGGACTCTTATCGAGTGTTCCACCACTACTATAGACAGTTGTTGATATACTTTCATCATTTGGATCAAGCATAACAAAGTTAACATAATGAGCGTTATCAATTCTTTTAACAATAAATGTAGTTTCAAAAACTTCACCAGTGATATTACTAACTGGCTCTTTATCTTTAACTTTTTTAGATATTTCAACAAGTTCACTAATGGTATAAGATTTAAATGTATAATTTAATTCTTTTTTAGCTAATGAATAATATTTAATTTGAGCATCATTTAATACACGGTCACCTTTTTCACCAGTACTAAATGTACCTGTATAAATAACTTCTTGTCCAATTTCTAAAGCAGTATCTAAACTCTCATTATTTGGACTTACTAACATAGTATTAGTACCATCATTAATATAATAAACACCTTTATTTCCAGCTTTAGCTTTCCAAGAATATCCAACAACAATACCTTTAACAGTTACTTCTTTGCCTTTATATTCATCGACATTAGAATAAATATCTTGAATATTAGTTGCTTTAACGTCATCAATACCAGTAAGTGTTATTTCTTTATTAAATGTACCTTTAGCACCATTTAATGTAGCTTCAAAAGTAATAGTAGCTTTACCAGTTTTATTAGCTTTAATAACTATTTTATTATCACTATTAATAGTAATTAATTCTTCATTATTACTACTTAATTTAATGGTTGCACCATTAAATTCAGAACTAGCATCACTAATAGTAACTAAATTATTTAAAGTAACATCAACTTCATTTTGATAATATAAATTATTAATACTATTACTAGCAGTTATAGCAGCGCCTCTAGCAATATCTTCGTTAGTTCTATTATATTTTTCATTAACTTCTAAAGGAATAATTCTGAAATAACTATTATTAGAAGCACATTTAGCATTATAAATAGCTACTACAACATTATAATATGTAGAATTATCTGCAAATTCATCAAGCCAAGCATAATCACTACCATTATTATTTGTATAAACATAAAGTGAACCAACACCAGATTGATCATATAAATAGTAATTTATAAATCCTGTTTCTTGTTTCTTTTCAATCTTAGCACGTACATTATAAACGTTACCAGTAAGATTGATATAAGTAGGTGCAACTGTAATATCATATACATCCATATCACTAACTAAAGACTTATCAAAAGTATTAGTTAATGAATTATCATTACTAACGATAGAACAATTTATTAATTGTCTACTACCTGTATATCCTGCTTTTTGAGCAAAATCAATTTCATCTGCTAAAATATAAGTTGTATAAGTTGCTTTTAAAGTAATTTTATTACCAACTTTTACTTCATTATTAACTGCTTTATCATAAACTAAAATAGAACCAGTATCATCAAATAAATAGAAACAATCCATTTGACTATTGTATCTATTTCCTTCTGGATCATTTTCAGTTTTTAAACCTTTTAATCTTTTCTTATAGCCAACAACACCACTAACAATTATTTTTTGATCTTTAATATTTTCATCTTTTAAAGATTTAATAGTTCTAACATTATCAACATGTTTAACATAAAGTGTTAAATTTGAATGAACTTCTTTACTATAATCATATAAAGTAGAACGAGTTTCATCAGTATAAAAACCTTCTAACTTTTTATAATCAACACTAGGTAACTCAAAAGTAGTAAGTTCAATTACACTACCACCTTTAGCTTCAAATAAATATTTTTCCCCATCTTCATAAACAAAATTAATAAGGTAATCAACATTTGAATCTACAACTACATCACCTCTACAAGATGTAGCAACGATACTTGTACCAAGTAAAGTGGTAGCAAGCCATAAAACTTTAGATTTTCTCATTTTCTCTCCTATTACAATAGTAATCTTCGTTTTATTTATTCTGTTGGGGGTTTCCGATTACCAATATATTTTATAGAAAAAAGTCTTCTAAATAAAGATATTTTTCTAAATTATAAATTTAAATCACTATTATTTAATAAGAATTCTCTCAATACATCACCAATAATAAAGTCATTATATTCTTTAAAACTAGTCCAGCTAGAGCTACCATTTTTATTAGTAAATTCAGCAACATAACTAATAGTTCCAACATAATAATATCCATCACTATCTTTAATAGGATTATTATTTTGATAATAAACAGCAATACTAGAATTATTTAAAAATTTTAATTGACTATCATTACATTTAATAATTGAAATACAATTTGAAAAAGGACAAACTTTTGTTAAATCTTCTTCTTTAAATTCTCCAGCATTTACATCACTTCTAATACCTTGAAGATTATGAGCGCCAATATTAATTTCTTTATTATCAAAACTTATCTTATTATTATTTATAAACCAAACAATAGCTTGGCAAACAATATAAGCAAATTCATCTCTAGAATAACTATTTTTAAAATTATAAATAACTTTATCAGTATCACCAATTAAATCTTGATATTTAAATAATAAATCTTCAATACTTTTCATACTACTTGTAGCATTATAAAAAGCATTTATAACATTAGTTTCTGAATCATTTAACACATAATAATCATCACCACTTTTTTTAATATTAATTTTAATATTTCCAATATAAGCACCATTACATCTAGCTTCAACAAAAGGAACATTATTATAAATTCCCTTTTTAGATACATGATCATGACCAAAGACCATTGCATCAACATAACGCTTATTAGATATATTACTAATTGTAGTTAAATCATAAAATTTAGATGGTTCATTTTCACTTTTAATTTCATAGCCTTCATCATGAGATAATAAAATAATAAGATCACAACCTTCATTTCTTAATTTATCTGATTCATTTTTAATATATTCAAGTGGATTAGGAAAACTAAATTTTTTAGCAATTGAAGTAATAATAGATGATCCTAAATTTTCAGCAACACTACCTATTATTCCTATTTTTACACCAGCTCTATCTATAGTAACTGATTTATCTAAGTAAGAAGGAATTACATTACTATCTTTATAAAATATATTACTAGCTAATAAAGGAAATTCCATTATTTCTTTATTTTTTAATATTTGAGTTTCATCCCAATCAAATTCATGATTACCAATACTCATCGCATCGCAACCAATTAAATTTAAAGCATCAGTCATAATTAAACCTTTAGTATTATTAGATTCAATTCCACCTTGCCACATATCTCCAGCTGATAAAAATAATGAATCAACTGATTTTTTATTTTGATAATAATCACCAATATAACTCATACCAGCTTGTTTTAAAGAAAGATCTTCCCTTCTAGTAAAAGCTCCATGAGTATCATTAATTGTATAAATATCGATAGTTCTAGTACTACTTTCTTTATAAGGTTCAACTACTTCTATTTCTAAATTAGTGTCTATATAACTATCTTTACTAATTTTAATATTAATTTTACCTAATTTATTTAATATATCATTATTATTAATTGACGTTTTATAATCATTAATTTCTTGATTAGTATTTAAATCAATTACCTTTAATCCACTTAAATCTAATTTATCATTTAATTCATAATAAACTTTATTAGGTTTTCTTAATATTTTTAAATAATTAGTTTTAGAATCAATAACTTCAATATTATATGTTAATTCTTTATAATCTTTATAATTAATTGTAACTTCAAAGTTACCAATATTTGTCAATTGATACCCATCACTTAAGTTAACAGTAAAATCATTAATTTTATTATTAGATTCATCATATAAACTAATATCACTATAATAAAATTTATCATTTAAATTATATTTAGTTTTAGTATTAGAATAATCTAAATGTAATAATTTCTCATTATTAGAAATAACATTAATTTTATTATTAAATATATAAGGATTGTAATTTTCTTTCTTAATTGATAAGGTGTAACTACCTACTTTATCAAATGTATAAGATTTATTATTAGTTTTTATATTATTTAAATAAATATTATAATCGTTTATTTCTTTTCTAGTTAATTTATCATAAACTCTTAAATCATCAAAATTAATAGTTTCACCTAATAAATATTCATATTTACTTATTTCGCCTTGAACTAATAAATTACTTAAATTCTTTTCTTCTTTACAAGAAACTAAACTTAATAAAGCACTTGAAAAAAACATTGTTTTTACAATGTTTTTATTTAAATTATAAATCATTAATAAATACTCCTAACAATTTCTGGATGATCAATAAATGGGTTTCTATTACCTTGACATAAATATATTTTATCATTTCTTAATTTTTCAAAATGATCTACTGGATCTAGTTCATTCCATTTCTTTAAATAACTTAATACACCCATTGATAAATTACTACTTACTTCATTTAAAGATAATTCGTTATATCTAACATCCATGTAAAATAATATTCTAGCAACATCTCCTCTAAAATCACCAGCTTGGTTATCTTTAGCAATATTAGGATAAAAATATTTATCTCCTTCACCAAAAATACCATTTCCTCTACTACTATTTAAAGATGCATTAATTGCTCTTAAATTATGCAAATCACTTAAATGATTCTTAGTAGAATTAGTAACTCTACTAGTTGTAATTTGCATTTTTGATTGAGGCCAAACGTGTTCTCTATTCCACGTTTTACCAGCATCCCAAGTATTAACTATGTTATCGCCTTTATAAATTCCAAATAAATAACCGACTTTTGCAGGGTTTTCGTCTATAAATTGAAGATAATAACGAGCATTACCATAATTTTGGAAAGTCATATTAGCTATTAAATCATGTAAATCTTCTTTTAATTTATCACTAGAAAAATCTATATCTTTATAATAAGTAGATGTATCATTTAATTGTGAATAAGGTAAACTTAATCCATTAGGAATATTATTTTCTTTAATAGAATTACGATCACTACTATAAAACTCATAATCCATTTCTTCCTTAATTAATAAATCTAAACTAATAGATTTTAAATTAATATTAGATTCATTACTATAAGATATAAAACTCATTTTAAATTCATTAGATAATGAATTTAAATTAGAATCATAATATGTTATTAAATCATCTTCTATAACTTTAAATGTCTTTTTATATTTATTAGAATTAATTTTTAAATCTAAAGTAGTATTGCCTTTAAAAGCTTTAATTTGATAATTATATACAAATAAATTCTCATCTAATTTAACATCAATATTTAATTCATTATTAAATATTAAATTAACACCTTTATTAGTATTTGATGATGATTTAGATAAACCACTATAATTAAATTTAACTTTATCTAAATAATCAGTTTCAGTTTTACTAGCATTTAATTCTTCATAAGTAAAATAATGAGTATAATTAATTAATTTATATCCAGTAATATCAATCTTTTCTATTTCTTTAAATTTACAATTTAAAGAAATATCTCTATCTAAATCAAAGACATAATTAACTTCATTACATACTAAATTATCTTCTTCATAAAATCCTAAAAATTCATAGCCATCAAAAGGAGAAGCTTCTAAAATAATAGTACTTCCCTTACTATAATCACCACTTTTAGTTCCAAATACTTCTCCACCTTCATTATTAGTAATAATGAATTTAAATGTATTAGAAATATCATTTCTATCACAACTACTAACAATAAATAAAGAAGGAACTACATATAATATCCATCTTTTCATATCTTTAATTATACCAAATATAGTCATTCATATAAAGAAAAGAATAGGTCTATAAAGACCTATTCTTCTCAAAGACATAAATTTAAATATTATTATTTAACTTTGTAAGAAACAGTTAGAGTTTTAAATCTAGCTTGATCACCAGCATCTTTTGTTAAAGTAACAACATTATAATCTTTTAAGCCGTTAACAATATATGTTAAACTTTCAGCATCTAATGTTGAATTTAATTGAGTTTCGCCACTCTTAGCAGTAATAGGTTTGGCATAACTTGCTGATTCAAATGTAAATTTTAAAGAATACAATTCAATTTTAGTGCTAGCAGTAATAGTAATAATATTTCCTTGATAAAATCTTAAATTTTCCTTTTTATCTCTAGGAGCATTGCCTGAGCCTTTAACATGAGTTAAAGTTATAACATCTGCATCATTAATAACAGTATAGCCACCATCAATTGCAGTTCTTGTAAGTTCAGTAAATGTGTATGTTTTTTCTACAAGGCCTTCTACAACTTGTTTTTTAGTTACTGTAACATTAACAGTAGCAGTTTTTGTTGGGTCATCTTTACTAGCAACAGTAATTGTAGTTTCACCAGCTTTAACACCAGTAACAGTACCGTTTTCACTTACTGTAGCAATTTCAGTATTATTTGAAGTGTAAGTTAAATTCTTATTGGTAGCATTATCTGGAGTAACACTTGCAGTAATCTTCTTAGTTGCTTGTTCTTCAACTGTAATTGAAGCATCAGCTGTAACACCAGTTACATGAACTTTTTCGCTTTCTCCTAATTTAGTAAGGAAGTGAGAAACATAATTTGTATCACTTGTAGCATAAGATGTTTCACTAACACTGAAAGTTTTAAAATCATTATAAGTGCCAATATATACGTCAACACTATCAATAGTAGTAACTAAAGTTTTTAATGAAGAATCATATTTCCAAGTAATTGTTGGTGTAGTAACAAGGGTTGCTTTATATGAAGTTTTTCCTTTGCTATTAGTATAAGAAGCAGCTTCAATATAAGTTTTTGCTTCACCTTTAGTAAAATAAGCTTTACATGCATCTAATGTACCTTCTAATGTGACATCAATAGCTTCAGCATCATTTTCTGTTGAACTTAAGAAGTTGCCAGAAATCTCGCCATTAAAATAAAGTGTTTTATTTACACTGGAGTTCTTTTGATCTAAACCAAATTTATAAGCTTTGCCAATTTCAGGATCTGCTACTTTATATAATCCATCCATAGTAGTTTCAGTAGATGGTGTAGGAGTTACTGTACCTTCACCTTTTTTAACTAATCTATTAAATGCAAAGTAGAATTGAACTTCAGTTTTTCCAGTAAAGACATAAGGAACTACAAAGAATTCAACTGTATCACCTTTAGCAAATAATTTATTAATAATATCTGTATTGAAATTCTTTGGATTTGTGAATTTAAGGACTCCGTCTTTTTTGCTAAATGCAGTGAAATCACTTGATACGCCATAAGAGTTAATAGTATCTGTTCCATCTTCAGCTTTAATTGTAATGTTACCAAATATATCAGTATCTTTAGCCTCAGTAACTACACCAGTAACTTTATATGCTACTTTTTGATCAGCAGTAGTTAAAGCTTTCATCTCACTAACAGTCTTAGTTTGAGCAGTAGCAAATTCATTATCACCAGCAGTAATAGTAACTTTTTTAGCTTCGCTAACTAATTTATCAACTTTAGCAGTAACTGTAACTTCACCTTCTGCTAAACCGTATAATTTATCACCAACAATCTTAGCTTTCTTTTCATCGCCACTAGCTAATGCATAAGTAACATTACCACCAGCTCCTTCAGGAGTTAATGTAGCACTTAATTCTAATGCTTCATATGCTTTAACTGTTCCAGCACCAACATTTAATGTTATGCCTTTAGCTTTAACAGCAACTTTAGTAACTTCAAAACTAGTAGGTACTAAGTTAAAGTAACCATTACCACTATTGAATCCTAAAATAGAACCAGTAACAGTAACTTCACTACCATCAATAATTTTACCAATTTGTTCTCTTAAAGTTTTTTCTGCTTTAAAGCAGCTAATTAATTTAAATTCTTCTTTAGAAACACCTTCAATTTCAAATTTATGTCCACCAACATATTTTAATTTCTTAGCAGTAACATATTCATTTCTAGTTGCAATACCAGTTGTAATTTTTGAATTATTTTTATTTGCGTTAGTTCCAAATTTAACGAAATCTTCAGCACCATATTCTTTTGCTTTAGGTAATTCAATCTTTTCGTTTATTTTTTCAACTTTTGGATCACTAAATTGTAAAACACCATAATAGTTAGTTAATGGTCCTTTAACACTTACTACATCACCAACACTAAATGAAGAAATATCTGTTGTAGACTTTTTATAGACATAACCATAAGTTTCTCCATCATAAATTACCATGTTTTGGTCTTTATCTGTTGAAACGATAACACCTTTAACAGCAAATTCATTAGTAGTTACGCCTTTACTTTCTTTACATTCACCATCACTAGCTTCTTGAATAGCAGCAGTTAATGAGACATAAGAACTAGCATCTTCTGTAACTGTAATTGTTAACTCTTGTGATTTAACTTTTTTAAAAGATGCAGTAATTTTTGCTGTACCAGCTTTTAATCCTTTAACTTTTGAGCCAAGAACAACAGCGACAGTAGGATCACTACTTTCAATAGTAAAACCAGTTGTGAGAGTAGCACCATCAGCTTTTACAGTAATTTGTGTTTCTTCTCCAACTTTAATTGTTTCTTTTGTAGAACTAATAGTAACCTCTTTGATAGATGGTGTAGGGTCTACTGGATTATTAACATCTCCACAAGAAACAAGAGTTCCACTAAGTGCACCTAAACTTAATAAAGCACTAATAGTGAGAATTGGTATAAATTTTCTTTTCATTTTCTTCCTCCTAAAAAACAATAATTTATCCATATTTATATTAACATATTAAGCATTAGCTTTAATATGTAATTTGTAAGTAACAGTTTTAGTTTTATCTTCTAAATAAG
Source organism: uncultured Bacilli bacterium (assembly GCA_934168325.1). GTDB lineage: Bacteria > Bacillota_I > Bacilli_A > RFN20 > CAG-826 > Onthovivens. The sequence goes on along the minus strand of CAKPNG010000022.1, from coordinate 11,043 downwards.
CTGTACCTTTTAAATTAACCATTTTATCTTCTTTAATTTCAGAATATTTTGGAGCATATAATGTAGCTCCAGGACGACTTGATAATGTTGAAGTTTTGAATAAAGTTGGATCTGAAACTTCCCATTCAAGTCCAATAAATTTACTGACTTTTTCATCATTTTCTAAACCAGCAACTTCAGTAATACTCATAACATAGAAATTCTTTTGAGAAGCTCTATTACTCATTAATAAATATTCAATGGTTTCATCACTAAAACTAATACCACCATCAAAACTAGCGACTGTTCCTTTAAAAACTTTTTCTAAATATTCTTCAGTAGTAGTAGTTTTTGGACCATTATTTTGATTTTCTCCACACCCTGCTAATAAGAATGTTGAGCAAAATAAAGCTAATACTAAACCTTTTTTCATTATTATTTGACCTCCGTAATGTAATTGTATTCTAAGTTATTATTAAATAAACAAACTTGATACTTTTCATAATATGGTTTTAAGTAACCTTTAACAATATAAGTTTTGCCTACTTCAAATAAAGTTTCACCTGGATAAGGATAACAAGTACCATCAACTCTCATATTAATGAATAATTTATCGCTAGCATTATTTAAATAAGAGTAGATAGTCATATTTCTATTTGAATCTTTTTTGAAATAATATTCACCAGCAGATGTTCCTTCATTTTGATCATCATCACTACTAGCAGTAACTGTTCTAATAGTAAGTCTAGCAGTTACTAATTTATCACTAAATTTAGCAACATCACTTATAGTTTTGCAATCATCTAAGGAATTAAAGTCTGATTCAGCAAGAGGAGTAAATGTAGCAATCATTTCTCTTGTGTCATTAATTTCTTTAATATCAGCAGCTGATAAAGTAGGATCATTAACATCTTGTTCGGCAAATCTTGTATAATTTGTGAATGCATATTTACCATAAGAATCAAATTTTAAATCACTTAATTGGATATTTTCCATGAATTTAGTAGCTTTACAATAGAAATTAATAAAATCACCACGTTTAACAACACTAGCTAAACTCTTACCATATCCTGCGAATAAATAAGTATAACCTAATTCACCATTTTCGTTAGCTACAACATCTCTAAGATATAAGCTATCTCCAGCTATACCAATAACACAAGCATCAATTTTAACTAATTTACCACTACTTTCTTCAGTAACGCCAAGTTCATTATAGTTATCTATTAAATATTTAATAGTTGTTTTAATAACTGTATTACTATAATCATATCCTGGGTCTTTAGTACCTTGAACTCTTAATTTAATTCTTGAAGCATAAGTATCAGCTTTTTGGAAATAATCCATATAATCGCAAATTTTAGATTTATCAAATAGTAAATTTTTAGAATAGCCTTGTTCAACAATTTCTAAATTTAATAAACGGAAATCACTAGTTTTATCAAGTCTATACCAAACAAATCCTAAAAAACGACCATTAGTTTCATTTCTTCCAAAAACATCGTAATCATTAATTAATAAAATATCTCCACTAGCTTCAGCTTGATTTAAAATTTTAGCAACAAAAACAGAAGCTTTTTTACCCCATGGTTCAATATTTGCAGTTGATTCAGGAGTATCAATACCTAAAAATCTTAATGGAAATCTAGTTTCACTTGTTGAACTATAATCATAAAATTTAGCAGTATCACCATCAGTATTACTAGCTAAATGAACTAATCCAATACCATCACTAGTAAATACTTTTCCTTCATAATCAGCATTTAATTTACATGCATCTGTATAAGGGGTGTTAGGTAATAAATCATTAGGATCATTTAATTTAATTAATTCTCTTGTATTAGGATCTAAAGGATCAGTTTTATTACCACCATTTCCATTACAAGAAGTTAAACCAATAGTAGTACCTAATAATAATATACTTAATATTAACTTGAATTTATTTTTCATAAATATATCTATCTCCTATTTAGCAAAATCATGTAAAGTTGCATAAACTTTATTAATAACATCGGTAGCGCTCATATCATCTTTAAATAATTGAGGAATAATAGTAGAAACAGCATCTCTACATCTAGCACTACCAACAAAAGGAGTATCTACAAATTTAGTCCAATTTGTTTCTTCTTTCATATAAACATTTGTATTGATTTTAGCTATTTGTTGCATTTGAACAGCATCTGGTAATAATTTATTAGGATTTTTATTAATAAAATCTTGATAAACATCACTATTTTGAGCATATTCACAACTTGGGAAATATCCAGTAGATAAAGAGAATTCAGCATTAACATTCTTAGATAAATATTTAATTAATTGCCAAGAAGCTAAACGTTCTTTATCAGTTCCTTTATCAAGCATAACTAAATTAGTACCTTGAGAAATAACAAATTTCTTATTTGCATCTTTATATAAAGTAGGTGCGCAAGCTGATGTAAATTTATCTCCAGCAGGTAAAGCATTATCAGCTCCAGCAGTTGAACCAATATTCATAACAGTTTGAATTTTTTTAAATGGATTAGAATTATATTTAGCTTCACCATAAACTGCAGGAATTCCAACAATTCCTTCTTTATATAATTTTTGCATATAATTTAAAGCTTCTTTAACTTTATCACTATCAAAGACAATATGTCCTTTTCTATCTTGAGAAACAGTAGTATATTCACCACCCCATTGTCTACATAATGTAATAAAGAAGTTAGCTTGAGAATCGTATGAGAACGGTACAAAACGATATTCATTTAATGTTTCATCTTTAAGATTAGTATTCTTTTTAAGATTTTCAAAATTCAAAATACATTTTTGATCTGGTGTATCTGACTCTTTATCATAAATCTTATTATCTTTACCAATTACTTTACCATAAGCATTTTCCATGACTGCTAATATCTTTTTACCAACAGTTTCAAGTTCATCCCAAGTTGAAGGAACTTTAATATCTTTATCAATACTACTAGCCCATTCAAAGAAAGTCTTATTATAAACCATGACTTCAGTAGATTTATTAAATGGAACGCCTAAAGTATAACCGGTTCCATCTTCTTTAAATTCTACTAATTGATTTTCAATCATATAATCTTTATAAAAATCATTAATAGATAAACTAACATTTTCTTTTAAAGAATTAGTAGTTTCATTATCATGTTCAAAGAAACTATCAAGTCTTAAAATAATATCACTATTAACATATTCAGCCATATGATCTGGATAAGCTAAAGCAACATTAGGATATTTATTACTAGTAGCAGCACCGACAATAGCTTTTCTTAAATTATCATAACTGCCTTTTGATTCCATATTGACAGTTATTCCGTATTCTTGTTCAAATTGATCAACTAATTCAGCAAGAGATGCTTCAATTGCAGCTCCAAAAGGATTCCAAAAAGTAATTGTTGCTCCTTTTGTGTCAATTGTATAATCACTTGGATAAGCTTTATTTGCATTTCCACCACAGCTCATAATTGTGGAAGATAATAAAACTGCACCAAATAATGCTAATAAATTTTGTTTCTTCATAAATTTACTTCTTTTCAACATATGATGCTAAATTTGAATAAGCATTTTTTAAAATTTCATCAATACTTAATTTGCCTTCGATAACTTGAGGAATAATTGTTTCAGCTTCGGTTCTAACTAATGATGAGCCAACAAAAGCAGCATCAACGAATTTATTCCATTTTTCAGTTTCACTTAAATAAACATTAGCATTAACATTAGCTGCAGCTCTTTTTGCTTTATCACCAGCACTTTCACTAACGCTTCCACCTCTTAAGAAAGATTGATAAATTTTACTATTCATACCAATTGTTGAACATGGATAATAGCCAGCACCATAAGCAAAAGTACCATTGCCTTTTTGAGTTAAGTATTTAATTAATTTCCAGCTAGCAACGATTTCTTTATCACTACCTTTATCTAAAATAGCTAAGTTAGTACCTTGAGAAATAACGTTTTTATTACTTAAATCTTTAACAGGAACTGTAGCAACACCCATATCAAATCTTTTTTCATCAACGTTTTTATGAGCACCAGCACTACTAGAAATTGAGAATAAAGTTTCTTCTTTCTTGAATGCATTTGTAGCATAATTTTGAAGATTCCAAGTAGAAGGTATACCTAAAATTTTCTTATCTGATAAGTTTTTAACCATTTTTAAAGCATCTTTAGTAATATCGTTATTGAAATCAATATAACCTTTTCTTGTAGCTTTATCTAAATGAGTATATTCACCACCATAATTTCTAATTAAAGAAATAAAGAAATTAGCTTGAGAATCATAAGAGAAAACTCTAAATGGTTCAGCAGAAGTAACAGATGTTAAATCTAATACTGGATCTTTTTTAGTTGCTGCTTTACATTTAGCATCATCTTGGTAAACTTTGCCATCATTTCCTAAAACATAACCTTTTGTAGCAACATTATTTGCATCATAATCTAATAAACCTTTTTTAGAATCAAAAGTTCTAGTGACATTATCAATTAATTTATAAATAGCATCACCAACACTTTCAATTTCTTGGTAAGTTTGTGGAACTTTAATATTACTATCTTGTGTATTTCCCCATTCAATAAATGTCTTATTATAGACCATAACTTCTGTTGATTTATTAAATGGTAAACCTAATGTATAGCCTGTTCCATCTGGTTTAAATTCAAGATTTAAGTTTTCATTCATATAATCAGGATAGAAACTTTCCATATCAATTGGATCAACTTCAGTAAAGTTTGGATAATTTTCATCTTCTTCACGAGTTACAGGTATTTCTTTATCATGTTCAATTAAGAAATCAAGTCTTAATTGAATATCAGAATTAATATATCCAGCAAAGTGATCAGGATAGCCAATACAAACGTTTGGGTATTTTTGACCAGAAGCACCTAAAGAAACAGCTTCTCTTAATCCTTCATAACCACCTTTACCAGTATGAGTTACTTTAATACCAGTTTCTTCTCTAAATTCATCTAAAACAGTTTCTAAAGCTGCTGTAACATCAGCACCAAATGATGTCCAAAATTCAATTTCAACACCACGAGTATCAACTGTCATATCAACAGTATAATCAGCTCCGACTCCGCTTCTTCCACCACAACTAGTTAATAATCCAGTTGTAGCAAATAAAGATAAAGCAATTAATTGTAATTTTTTCATAAAATCTCCTATTTAATAATTATCCTTTAATACCACTACGGGAAACACCACTCATAATCTTCTTTCTGAAAATTAAGAAGAAGATAAATAATGGTACTGTGACAAGTAATGCAGCAGCCATCTTAGCTGTATCATTACTTTCTCCAGTTAATGAGTTAGTAAACATATCCATAAGACCATTACTAACAAGTTTCATAGAATTTCCAAAATATGGGTTAGTTCCACTAGCAATTAAGTTAGGCCAAACATAACTATTCCATGCTCCCATTAAAGATAAGATAGCAATTGAAATAATTGTTGGTAAAGCAATTGGAATCATAACTTTCCATAAATATGAGAAAGTTCCATAACCATCAACTTTACTAGCTAAATAAAGTTCATTAGGTATTTGTTGGAATGTTTGTCTTAAATAGAAAATATAGAAAACACTTACACCATGAACAAATATTAATGCACTATATGTGTTTGCCATGTTCCAAGTTAATGCTGTTTGATAATTTGTAATAATCATCATTTCACCAGGAATCATCATGGTAGCTAATAAAATTGAGAATAAGAAATCTTTTCCTTTAAAATTAATTCTAGCAAAAGCAAATGATGCTAAAACTGTAGTTATTAAAGTAAAGATTGTAGAAAGAACGGATACTACTAAAGTATTAAAGAAAAACCATCCAATATTAACAGGTTTTCCACCTATTCTAATGTTAAAAATAGCTTTAAAGTTATTCATTGATAAACCCATTGATTTAAAATCAAATAAGTTTAATTTATTATAAAGTAATTCATTTTGATAAATATTTGCATCTTTAAACGAGTTAATGATCATAAAATAGAAAGGTATGATCATAAATAAACCAAGAATAGCTAAAAAACCATAGACTAATACATAACTAATAATTTTCTTAGCTAAATAAATACGACGTTGTTTATCACTAGTAAAGTAAACTTCGTTTCTACTTGAAGCATTGCCTGCCATTTAATTTACCTCCTAATAATGAACTCTCTTCTTACTTACTAACATTTGAACACCAGTAATAAGTAAGATGATTAATAATAATATAACTGCAGCAGCTGAAGCTTGCCCAATTTTATCATTTTGATAGTAATAAATGTATCCGACAACAGTAATCCACATTTTGTTATCACTTCCACCAAAGTTAGTAGCACCACCACCAACTAAAGAAATAATTTGAGAATATGCTTTAAATGCACCAATAAATGAAGTAACAGTAATATATAAAATTTGAGGCGATAATAATGGGACTGTAATTCTTCTGAATATTGTAAATTTAGAAGATCCATCAATTCTAGCAGCATCATAATATTGTTTATCAATAGTAGCTAAACCACTGGAGAAAACTAAGATTTTAAATGCTAAGCCATTCCAAATTGAATAAACTGTTAAGACAAAGAACATTGTCCATTTATTGCTCATCCAACTAACAGGACTTCCACCAAACCATCCAGCAATTGTATTAATTAATCCACCTGCACCAGATGAAAACATCATTGAGAATACAACACCTAAAGCGATAGTATTTGTAACATAAGGTAAGAAAAATACCGTTTGGAAGAATGCTTTTAAAGGTTTTATAGAATTTAAAGCAACAGCGATAAGTAAACCAATTAATATAGTTAAAGGTACTTGGACTATAACTAACATAATTGTGTTAAATAATGCATCTTTAAATCCTTTATCAATTAAAACGTTTATATAATTATTGAAATTAAAATACATCGTATTGATACGTGGATTATTCATTGCAGCAAAAAAGTTGCTTAATGCAAAGCTACTTCCACTTTTGCCAACCCATGTAAAATTTTCAATAAATGATATACAAATTGTATTTAAGATTGGATAGATCATAAAAATTATAAGGAAGAATAAAGCAGGTATAAGCGCAATCCAAGCTTTACACCATTCAGGCATATACCATTTTCTTTTTCTAACGTATAATGTTTGATCTAATATATTTGAATTTTCCATAAGATAACCAATTGTATATTATTTAACTCTAGTGCCATCTTGATTAAAGACATAATATTTCTTTAAAGAGAATTCAACACTTTCTTTTCCTACGATACTTGCTCTTTCTTCACTTGGAATAATGATCTTAAGATGAGATTCATCTTGTCCATCAACTTTACCGATAAGAGAAATATCTCTACCAATATGTTCAACCATATCAATATCAACTTTAATATCGCCTTTTTTAGCTAATTTAAAACTTTCTGGTCTAACACCAATAAAGACTTTTCTATCAATCATAGATACTGGTCTTTGTTTTGTAACATCGTGATAAACTAATTTATTTGTTTCATCAACTAATTTTTCTCTTAATTTAACTAATTCTGATTTAGCTTTTTCTAATTCATCACTTTCAAGTTTATTAAGTGCTTCTTCTTTTTCTTTAATTAAAGTTACAAGATGTTCAACTTTTGAATTATCAATTGGTTCATTAACAACATAATCTTCAAGTCCGTTATAAACTTCTTTATATATAGGATCTTCATCGATTACTCTACCACTAACGTAAAGTTTTCCATCCTTAATTTCGCCATCAAAAATATTAATAGCTGGGGAACCCAAGAATTTAGCAACAAACATATTAGTTGGTTCATCATAAACGCTTTGTGGTTCGCCAATTTGTTGAATAACGCCTTCTTTCATGACAACGATGAAATCGCTAATAGACATAGCTTCTTCTTGGTCATGAGTAACGAAAATTGTTGTAATTCCAGTTTCTTTTTGAATACGTTTAATTTCTTCACGTGTTTGAAGTCTAAGTCTAGCATCTAAGTTACTTAAAGGTTCATCAAGTAATAAAACTTGTGGTTTTTTAGCTAAAGCTCTAGCAATAGCAACACGTTGTTGTTGACCACCAGATAATTCTTTTGGTTTTCTTTCTAAATATTTTTCGATATCAACTAATTTAGCCATTTTTAAAACGATTTCGTTTTTCTCAGCCTTAGTTAATTTTCTTGCTTTTATAATAGGTACTTCGGTTGTCTTAAAATATTCTAAATCTTCTTTCTTTTGTTTTAATTCTTCTTTTAAAGAAGCAACATCAGTTCCCTTAGATTCTAAAGAAGCGATTTTCTTTTCAAGTTTTGCAATTTCTTTTGTAATAGTTTTGATTTTTTCTTCATCAATTCCTATTCTATCTTGATATCTAATTTTTGCATTATCTAATGGGAATTGAATATTTTGTCTTACAGATAAATGTGGGTAAAGAGCGTAGTTTTGGAAAACTAAACCAATACCTCTATTTTCTGGTGGAACATTAGTAACATCTTCTTCACCAAAAAAGATTTTTCCATCTGTTGGTTTATGTAAACCAGCGATCATATAAAGAGTTGTTGATTTACCACATCCAGAAGGACCAAGTAATCCAGCAAGTTTTCCATCAGGTATAGTAAATGTCATATCATTTACGGCTATTGTTTCCTGTTTTTTCTTGCTATAGAATTTTTTTGTTAGATTTTGAATTTTGACTTCCATAGTATAATTTTCTCCTAGCATAATATAATAACATTTTTGTCTAACCGGTTGTTAGCACAAAAATTTCATTGACAATTGTTTTCACTTTCTCCATGTATGCTTTGCATATCTTTTTCATAAGTAATCTGATCCTCTTCGTTTTCAAACCATATTGATTCTTTATTATCAATACAAAGAGTTAGACCACAAAAATCAAATAATGATCGATGCATATTTGTAAAAACCATCATTAAGAAAGAGCCAAATATTAATAGTATTAATAGAATTAATGCTATTAACGGATAGAATATAAATATTATAAACAAAAATATAATAGGAATAAACATCCTAAATATATTTTTAAATTTAGATGATTTATATCCATATTCATTAACTAAGCAAATAGATAACATTTTTTTACCAAAAGTTTCTCCATTTTTAAATATTAAAATAGGTAATATATAAATTATAAAGTAAGTTATTGGAAGTCCTATATATATAGGATAAATAGCATAAAACTTACTATATTCGTTGCGTAAATTTTGATATTTACTAGTAGCATACAAATCATTACAAGCAACAGCATAAACACAATTAGATTCCATACTACAGAAGTAATTCAAAATGTCATTATAAGTCTTTTCAGGCAACAATCCATCAATATATAATTCCTTTTTTATAATGGCAAATTTATCATATTCTTTTTCACCTAATTCATTGATATTATATTCAAAAAACTTATTGCCATTTTCTTTTACAAATTTATATCTATTTGTATTTTCATCATCAAATAAATTACGTTCATCATCTTGTCCTAATAAATAAACATTAAACCAATAAATATCTTTTTCCTTGCTATTCTCATCTATTTTTTTCAAATTTTGATTATAAAAAGAATAAATAGCGTCTCGATAATCAATATAATTTTTACTATCAATTAAAGAAAATTCGTTATTTTCATATTTAAATAATCCTGATTCTTTCATGATAATACTGAACTCATTATTTATGTTACTAACATAACTTGTTCTAACAAATATTTCTCTAGATCCAAAAAATATAGATAAGAAAACAAATACTCCTAGTAAAAAGTCAATCAAACCAGCTAAAGCTCTTTTCCAAACAGGTGCTAAAGCAATATATCCTTTTTTATAATTCTTATCTATCATTGAATAATTAAATGATAAATCATTATTTACTTTTTTCATTTTGCCAAATAACCTCTCTATCATCTATATAATAAGAATTAGATATAAATTCAAAAATACCTCTTTTATTTACTGAGAATAAAACCATACTTAAATTAATAATAAATAATAGCCCAGCTATAATTCCAAATAAATATAATGAATTTAAAAAATAATTAAACAATATAATTAGAGTTAAAGGAACAAAGCGTAATAAATAAGATAATCTAGATAATTCTTTCCCACTTTTATTAACTAATCCAATCTTAAATATTAACCTTCCAAAAGTTTTTCTTTCAGTAAAAATTAATCCTGGAATAATATAAACTAAAAAAGTTGGAACTATAGTAAAAACAAGTGATTCAATTTTTTCGGCTGACATATTTTTTTTAGCAATTTCTTGATAAAAAGACTCATTTGATAAATTCAAAGTTGCTTTTGAATATAAATTTTCAATAATTTTTTTTATTTTATCTTTATGAATATCAATAATTGTTCCATCATCTTTAAAATATTTAGGATTTTTATTAGCTATTTTATTTAAATTTGTTTCATCATAAATAAAAAAATCATTTCTTTCAGTTTTAACATTATAAAGATTATATTTATCATTTAAGTTTAAAATATTAACATTAAACCAATAATATCGATAATCTTTCATTTCATCGCCTATTTTTATTTCATAATTAATAGGTAAAGGATTATCTACTTTTTTATAATCAGTCTCACTAATAAAATCAGTATATTCTCCTACTTTCCAATTTAAATAATAGTATTCTAAATGTGCTAAAGTATTATCAATAGAATTTTCATTATCTTCAATTCTAACAAACTTTTTATCTTTAAAAGTTCCTAAACCAGAACTATATACATATTGATTTAAAGATTCTAAATTTTGATTATAAGGAGTAATCATATTAACAAATCCATTACCACCAAAAACTAATAAGACAACTAAGATAATAATAAAAAATATAAAATCTACTGTAGCAGATGCAAATCTTATACCATTTTTAGGTTGTATTACATCTATTACTTTTTCATGCTTACTATGTACGAACAACTTTTTATTTACCATAATTTAATTTAATGTCTAGATTGATATTATACTATATAAGAATCTTAATTAAAAATATAAAAATGCGTTACATAAATGTTTTATTTTATGGCTCAAATAAAAATTTTAAATCCGAATATCCTCTTTTCTAAAATTTAAGTCCTCGAATATAATATAAGTGATGTTG
>CAKPNG010000021.1 GCA_934168325.1 uncultured Bacilli bacterium | reverse complement strand
CAACATCACTATTATTATATTTACGGACTTAAGAATTAGAAAAGGGCTTTTTCGGATTTAACTTTTTTATTTAACTAGTAATTAAAAATGTAGATGATTTGAAAAAAGCTTTACAAGATTTTTATAATAATTGATATAATAGAAAATTATGGAATACAAGCAATCGAAAATTAGAAATTTTAGCATTATAGCTCATATAGATCATGGTAAATCAACATTAGCTGATCGTATACTTGAACTTACTAATACAATTACAAAAAGAGAGATGAAAGAACAAATCCTTGATTCGATGGCATTAGAAAGAGAACGTGGTATTACTATCAAATTAAATGCTGTTACTATTGAATATAAAGCAAATGATGGAAATACATATATTTTTAATCTTATAGATACTCCTGGGCATGTTGACTTTACTTATGAAGTTAGTAGAAGTTTAGCTGCTTGTGAAGGTGCTTTATTAATAATTGATGCTACTCAAGGAGTTGAAGCTCAAACTTTAGCGAATATGTATTTAGCTGTTGATAATGATTTAGAAATTGTGCCTGTTATTAATAAAATTGACTTAAAGAGTGCAATGATTGATACTTGTAAAAGCGAAATAAGTAATAGACTTGGACTTGATGGAGATAATGCGGTATTAGTCAGTGCAAAAACTGGTGAAAATATTAAAGAAGTACTTGAAAGAGTAGTTACTGATATTCCTGCTCCAAAAGGAGATAACGATGCTCCTTTAAAAGCGTTGATTTTCGATAGTTATTATGATTCTTATCGTGGAGTTGTTGTTTTAATTAGAATTAAAGAAGGAAAAATTAAAGTTGGCGACAAAATACGATTAATGCGTGCTAATAAAGAATATGAAGTAACTGAATTAGGTATAAGAACACCATCGGAAATCAAATCAGATGCGTTATATTGTGGTGAAGTTGGCTATCTTTGTGCACAAATTAAAGATATTAAAGAAGTTCGTGTTGGTGAAACAATTACATTAGTTGATAATCCGGCAACTAATCCTTTACCTGGATATAGAGCAATAAATCCTATGGTTTATTGTGGTATTTATCCTACAGATAGTAGAAAATATCAAGATTTAAAAGATGCTTTAGAAAAATTATCTTTAAATGATAGTAGTTTAAAATATGAGCCAGAAACATCTCAAGCTTTAGGATTTGGATTTAGATGTGGATTTTTGGGCTTATTACATATGGATGTAATTCAAGAAAGATTAGAAAGAGAATATGAATTAGACATTATCTTAACTGCACCAAGTGTTATTTATAAAATTATTTTAACTGATGGTAGTGAAATCCAATTAGACAATCCAAGCAAAATGCCTGAATTAACTAAAATTAAAGAAATTCTTGAACCTTATGCAAAAGTAAATATTATGACCCCAAAAGATTATGTTGGTCCAATTATGGAATTATGCCAAGATAAAAGAGGTATTTATAAAGATTTAGAATATTTCGATGATACTCGTATGATTTTATCTTATAGTGTACCTTTAAGTGAAATAATTTATAATTTTTTTGATAAATTAAAAAGTTATAGTAAGGGCTATGCCTCATTAGACTATGAAATAGAAGATTATAAAGTATCTAATTTAGCAAAAATGGATATTTTACTGAATGGAGAAGCAGTTGATGCTTTAAGTACAATTGTTTATAAACCATTTGCATATAATAGAGGACTTAAATTGGTTAGTAAATTAAAAGAAGTAATTCCTCGTCAGCAATTTGAAATACCTATTCAAGCTGCTATTAATGGAAAAGTTGTAGCTAGAGCTGATGTTAAGGCTGTAAGAAAAGATGTCTTAGCAAAATGTTATGGTGGAGATATTTCACGTAAAAGAAAACTTCTTGAAAAGCAAAAAGAAGGAAAGAAGAGAATGAAACTTGTTGGCAGTGTCGAATTGCCTCAAGAGGCATTCATGTCATTATTGTCTATTGATGATGATGAAAAATAGTAATTATTTAGTAATTATCTAGTAGTTTTTTAGAATATCTAATTGATTTTAACTAAATCTGTTATTATAATTAAGAAAAGGAAAATTTATGGCAAATAATGATTTAGGAATACGTTTTACTAACGTAATATATGCAACAAAAAACGATGTTATAAGAACAATGAAAATTTCTATCGTTGATAATATTTGGAAGCAAATATTGGAATATAGATCTAATTTTAATTGTGTCTTATCTTTAGAACATATTGATGGGAGCCATTATTCTGTATGCTTAGCTCCAATGATTATTGAAAAAGTGACATCTTTAGAAAGAAAAATGACACGTTCAATGGTTAATTTATCAAAATTATCTAGAGAAGGAAAAAGAAAATTATTTAATGAAAGTTATTTTAAAATTTTAAAAGATATATCTTTAAAATATAAATTAGAGATAGAAGACTCGAAAATACGTAATATTATAGCTAATGAATCTAGTGTAGTTTCACCTAATGAAATCTTTTTAATGCATTATTTAAATGTTTTAAAAGATATTGAGCAAAACTATACACAAAGTATCGATGAAGATTTATTAGGTAAGATTTATTCAATGTTATTAGGAACTGAAGACTTAATGGAATTTTATCGAACTAAAGAACTTGATAATAGTTTTACAAAAGTTTTAGTAAATAAAATGTACTTAGGAATTCCTACAAATAACATTGAAAATGCAATGAATTCATTATTTACATTTGTTAATAATAGCACTTTGTCTCCGTTAGTTAAGGCAGTTTGTGCTTTATATTTCTGCTATTATGTTAAACCTTTTGAAACTTATAGTGAAGAAATTGGAGTTTTATTATTTAAATATATTTTAGCTTATAATGATTTAGAAGGTGTGGCAGCTACTTTTGATTTAGAAGGCTTATTAAATCATACAGATGAACTTGAAAGAGTCCTTCTTGAAAGTCAAAAAACATATGATTTAACCTATATTATTAATTTTGTTTCAACTTATCTTGATTCAAAAGTAAGTGATGTTTTAGATGATATCGTTTTAATTAAAAAAGACGATATTGTTCGCGAAACTTATTCTACTATTGTAGAAAATGTACCTAATATTCCTGAAAATAGTGATGATAACATTGAGCAAACCCCAAAAGTTGAAAAAAATAGAGAATCTCCAAGTCAATTAAATAATAACGATGCTTTAATTTATAACAAAAATATTGCAATTACATCATTACCTGAAGGATTGAGTGAAGATGAAGCAAGAAAATTAGAAAACCATCTTAAAGAACTTTATCCAAGTTTATCTAATGGGCAAGCATATTTTTATGCTAGACACTGTACAATAGGTATGAAATATACTATTTCTCAATATAAAAAGTGCTTAAATTGTGCTTATGAAACCGCTAGAACTAGTATGGATGGCTTAGTTTATTTAGGTTTTTATAGTAAAGAGCCATTAAAAAATAAATATATTTACACACCAGTAAAAAAGAAATAAGGAGATTTTATGATTTTAGCAAGTAATTTATGGTCAAATCCTGGAATAATTTTATTATTATTGATCGTTTGTTTTGCTTTAGTAGCTTTACTCGTTTTCTTATTAAGAAAATTAATAAACAAAAAAGATAAAGAAGAAAAACCACATCAAGAACAAGCTCTTCAAGAAGATTTGGATAGATATCTTGAGCCAGTTGATGATGAAGATGCAAAAAAACAATTTGATGAATACGAAAAAGAACATCAAGAAAACAAAGACCAATAGTTTATACATACATATTCCTTTTTGCAGGAATATATGTCCTTATTGTGATTTTGTAAAAATTATTAAAAATCAAAGATTTGAAGATTTATATATTGATAAATTATGCAAAGATTTAGATAAAATTTATAATAATTTTTGTAAATTTAAAACTATTTATATCGGTGGAGGGACTCCTTCGAGTCTCTCTATTTTTAATTTAAAAAAACTTTTAAATAAAATAAATTTATTAAGATTAAATAGGTGTGAAATAACTTTTGAAGCTAATCCTGAAGATATAAATGAAGAATTATTAAAATTATTTAAAGATAATAATGTAAATCGTATCTCTATAGGTATTCAATCTTTTAATAAAGACACATTAAAAAAAATAGGCCGAGTAGATCTTGATTTTAATTATTTAATTAAACTTACAAAAAAATATATATCTAATATAAGCTTAGATTTTATATATGGATTACCTGACGAAAATATCGACATAATCAACGAAAATCTTAATTATTTTTGTAAACTTAATGTCGAACATGTTTCTATTTATAGTTTAACAATCCATCCAAATACTTATTTTTATAACCAAGGAATTAAAGAAATAGATGAAGATTTAAATAGAGAAATGTATGACATTATCTGTAAAAGATTAAAAGAAGCAGGATTTAATCAATATGAAGTAAGTAATTTTTCTAAAAATAGAAAATATGAAAGTAAACACAATCTAAATTACTGGAAATCTAATGAATTTTTAGGAGTTGGACTAGGTGCTTTTGGTTATATAAATGGATATAGATACTCAATGACTAAAAATTTAAATAAATATTTATCTAATGACGTTGATCGAATTTATTTTAAAGAAAAACTTACTGAAAAAGAAAAAATAGAAGAATTTATCATGCTTAATTTAAGAACAAAATACGGAATAAATTTTAATGATTATAAAAAGAAATTTAATAAAGATTTTATTTTTTATTTTAATGATTTAATAAATAAATTAGTATCAGATAAACTATTAAAAAAATACAAAAATAAAATTGTAGCAACTCATGAAGGTATCGCAATTTTGGACTTAATAACTATAAAATTTTTTGATGAAATTAAATAAATAATCACTATTTATCTTATATATAATAATAAAAATTCTACTTAAATAATTTAAAAAAAATACTCTCAAAAATTTTTATATTTTTTAGCACTTATCTCTTGACAGTGCTAATAAATGCTAGTATATTATTGTTAGCACTTAAGAAAAAAGAGTGCTAGGGAGGTTTTAAGATGAGTCTAACAAGAAAACAACAAATTCTAAAAATCATTGTTGAAGACTTTATAAGAACTGCAAAACCTATCGGAAGTAAATATCTTATTGAAAAATATAATTTACCATACAGTAGTGCAACAATCAGAAATGATATGCAAGCTCTTGAAAATGAAGGACTTATCGAGAAAACTCACATTAGTAGTGGAAGGGTTCCGAGTGCCAATGGTTATAAATATTACGTCAATAATTTAAGAACTTCGACGGTTGATAATAAGTTTAAAAATGAATTGAAGACAATATTTGATTCATCAAAGTCAGTTGAAGATGTTCTTAGAGAAAGTTGTGCAATTTTATCCCACATGACAAATTTAACTAGCGTAGTTTTAGGTCCAAAAGCTGATAATGAACGTTTAATTAATATTCACTTAGTTCCTATTAACGATATAACTTGTACAGTACTATTTGTTACTGATTCAGGTTATGTTGAAAATAAGACATTTATTATCTCAAAGAAAAATAAAATGCAGGATATAGTTAAATGCTTAAAATTATTAGATGAAAGACTTAAAGGAACAAAAGTTAAAGACTTAGTTGAAAAACTAAAAGAAATGAAACCTATCCTTGAAGGCTATATGAATGATTATAGTAATTTATATAACGCTTTATTAAAACTATTCTATGAATTTGCATCAAATAGAAGTGAGGTAATAGGAAAATCTAATTTGCTAAAGCAACCTGAATTTAGTGGGGATGCTCAAGAAATACAAAAAATCTTAGGACTTTTCGATGATCCAATTAAACTTGAAGAAATTATTAATCAAGCTAATGAGCAGTTATTAATAAATGATTCAAATGATGAAAATAGTAATGTATCAATCGTTTCAAAAGAAATTGTAATTCCTGGCGAAAATAGTGTTGGTAAAATTGCTGTTATCGGCCCAAAAAGAATGGATTATGACAAAGTTATCAATTATTTAGATTATATAGTTTCTGAAATATTAGCTCATATGAATAAATAAAAGAGGAGATAAAAATGAAAGATAAAGAGAAAAAAGAAGAAAAAAGCGAAGAACTTGACTCAGTAAAAGCTCAGTTAGCAAAAAAAGATGAAGAAATCGCAAAAGCTAAAAGTGATTGCGAACATTGGAAAAATGATTATTACCGAGTTTATGCTGATATGGCAAACCTTCGCAAAGAGATTGAAAGAGATCATCAAGATGTTATTAAATATCGAGTTGAAGGTTTCGTTGATAAATTAATTAGTGTTTTAGATGCATTTGATATGGCATTTAAAGTTGAACCTACTACTGTTGAACTAAAGAATTATTTACAAGGATTCAAATATGTTCATACCCAACTTGTTAGTTTACTTAATGATGAGGGGGTTGAAATTATAAATCCTGCAATTAATACCAAATTCAGTGAAAAGACAATGCAAGCTGTTCAAACTGTCGAAGATGAAGGTGAAGAACATCTTGTAAAGGAAGTTCAAATGAAAGGTTACAAATTGCATGATCACTTAATTAGACCAGCAATGGTAGTTGTAAGTAAAAAACCTGACGACAAAAAAGAAGTCGTTGAGGATAAAAAAGAAGAAAAACAAGAAGAAAATAAATAAATTACTTAATTTGGAGGAAAATTAATTATGGCAAAAGAAGTTATATTAGGTATTGATTTAGGTACTACAAACAGTGTTGTAAGTTATTTACAAAGTGATGGTAACGTTAAAGTTATCCCTAATCCAGAAGGAACAATGACTACTCCTTCAGTTGTTGGATTTAAAGCAAATGGTGAAGTTATTGTTGGTAATGCTGCAAAAAGACAAGCATTAACTAACCCAGATACGGTAAGCTCTATTAAACGTCATATGGGTACTGATTATAAAGTACACATTAACTGTATTAATAAAGATTTTACTCCTCAAGAAATTTCAGCAAAGATCCTTGCTTATATGAAGAGTTATGCTGAAGCTAACTTAGGACAAACAATTTCCAAAGCAGTTATTACAGTTCCAGCATATTTCAATGACGCTCAAAGACAAGCTACAAAAGATGCTGGTACAATCGCAGGTCTTGAAGTTGTTCGTATTATTAATGAACCAACTGCTGCAAGTTTAGCTTATGGTTTAGGTAAAGATAAGAGTGAAAAAATCTGTGTATTCGACTTAGGTGGTGGTACACTTGATGTTTCTATCCTTGATATTGGTGATGGTACATTTGAAGTCGTCTCAACTAGTGGTGATAATAAATTAGGTGGTGATGATTGGGATAATGTTGTTGCTGATTGGATTAGAGCTCAAATTAAAATTGAATTCAATCAAGATATTTCTGATAAGATGGCTTTACAACGTTATAAAGATGCTGCTGAAAAAGCTAAGATTGAATTATCAAGTAACTTAGAAACTACAATTTCATTACCATTCATTGGTATGAGTGCTAATGGTCCTATCAGCTTCGAAAAAGTTCTTACAAGAGCAAATTTTGAAGATATGACAAGACACTTATTAGATAGATGTAGAATTCCACTTGAAAAAGCATTTGCTGATGCAAAATTAAATTATAACCAAGTTAATGAAATCTTACTTGTTGGTGGTTCAATTCGTATGCCAGCAGTTCAAAAATTAGTTAGTGATCTCACTGGTAAAAAACCTAACTTAAGTGTAAACCCAGATGAAGCTGTATCAATTGGTGCTGCTTATCAAGGTGGTATCTTAAGTGGTGATGTTAAAGATGTTGTCTTACTTGATGTTACTCCATTAACATTAGGTATTGAAACAATGGGTGGTATTATGACTCCTTTAATTGCTCGTAATACAACTATTCCTACAACTAAATCACAAATCTTCTCTACAGCTGCTGATAATCAACCTGCTGTTGACATCATGGTTTATCAAGGTGAAAGACAAATGGCTCATGATAACAAATTATTAGGCCACTTCCAATTATCTGGTATTAAACCAGCTAGACGTGGTGAACCTAGAATTGAAGTTACTTTCTCAATTGATGTTAATGGTATTGTTAAAGTTAGTGCTAAAGATTTAGATACACAAAAAGAACAAGAAATTACTATCAGTGGTTCTAACGGATTATCAAAAGATGAAATCGATAGAATGGTAAGAGAAGCAGAAGCTAACAAAGAAGCTGATAATAAACGCAAAGATGAAATTGAATTAAGAAATAAAGCAGAATCTTATATTTCTTCAATTGATCAAGGCTTACGTGAAAAAGGCGATTCAATGGATGCTAAACAAAAAGAAGAAACTACAAAACTTAGAGATGAATTAAAGACTGCTTTAGACAATAACGATATTAATACTTTAAGAAGCAGAATTAGCGAATTAGAACAAGCAGCTGCAATGATGCAAAATCAAGCTTATAGTAATAATACTCAAGCAAGTAGTGGCCCAACTTCAAATACTCAAACTGAATCTGATAATGCAACAAAATCATCTAAATCAGATGACGATGTAATCGATGCTGATTTCACTGATAAGAAGTAATTATCTAATTTATAAATTTTAAAAGGGAAGCTAATAACTTCCCTTAAGTTCGTTAAGGAGATATTTTATGGCTGCACAAAAAAGAGATTATTATGAAGTACTTGGAGTTAATAAAACTGCTACTCAAGATGAAATTAAAAGTGCTTATAGAAAACTTGCTAAAATGTATCACCCTGATAATAAAGAAACAGGAGATGCTGAAAAATTTAAAGAAGCAACTGAAGCTTATAGTGTTTTAAGCGATGAAAATAAAAGAAAAACTTATGATCAATTTGGCCAAGCTGCATTCGATCAAAACTCTGGTGGTGCAAACCCATTTAGCGGAAGCGGATTTGATGGCTTTAACTTTAATGGTGGCGATTTTGGTGATTTAAACGACATTTTACAAGGAATGTTCGGCGGATTTGGATTTGGTGGCGGAAGATCTAGAGGTGGTTCTAGAGGATATAACCAACCAAGTAGAGGCGATGATACATTAATGAGAGTCCGTATTAAATTTATGGATGCAGTTAATGGTACTAAGATTACTATACCTTTAAATTACGAAGAAACTTGTCCTGATTGCCATGGTACAGGTGCTAAAAATGGTACAGCTTATGATACATGTCCTGATTGTCACGGTAGTGGACGTGTTATTACTCAACAAAGAACTATTTTTGGTATGATGCAATCTGAAAGCCAATGTCCAAGATGTAATGGTACAGGTAAAATTATTCGTGATAAATGTGATAAATGTGGTGGAAAAGGCTATATCAAAGTTAAAAAAGACATCGATATTACTATTCCAAAAGGCATTAATGATGGTCAACAAATTAGAGTTGCTGGAAAAGGTGCTCGTGGAGCTAATGGTGGTGAAAACGGAGACTTATATATTGAAGTTATTGTTCAACCACATGATGAATTTAAGCGTGATGGAAATGATATTCACTTAACAGTTCCAATCGATTTTGTTGATGTTTGTTTAGGTACAACGATTGTAGTTCCTACTATTAGTGGTGATTGCTCAGTAGAAGTACCTGCTGGAACTCAACCTAATGCAATATTAAGATTAAAAGGTAAAGGTGTTAAAGACCTTAGAAGTGATAGATATGGTGATCAATATGTTCATTTAAGTGTCCGTACACCAACTAAATTATCTAAAGAGCAAAAAGATTTATTAATTAAATTCAAACAACTTTCAGGAAATAACGAAAACTGGTTTGATAAATTTAAAAAAGCATTTAAAAAATAGGTTATTTTATATATACTTAATTAAGGAGAAAATATGCCTAAATGTAAGTATTGTCACAAAAATATTTCAAAATTTGATAAAGAAATATGTCCATATTGTGGAGGAGTAGAGCCTCTTAATGGAGTAGCTTCAGAAACATGTGATATTACACAAGTTATTGATACATGTAATGATGAAGATATTGAAACAAAATTTACTCAACATTCTAAAAAAGTTAATACAGCTTTATTAATGCTTTTAGGTGCTTTTGGTGCTGATTCTTTTTATCTTGGCTTCAAAAAAGAAGGATTTATTCGAATTATTATAAATATTGTTATTTATGGTTTATTATTTTGCTTATTTTTCTTTTTAAATAAATATAGTTTATTTAATTTAATCATGAGTTTAGTAATGCCTTTATTAATATTATTTGTAGTCTATTTTATATTTGGGTTTATTTCTATCTTTAAAAAGAATATAAAAGATAGTAATGGAGTATTTTTGAAATAATATGCAACGTTATTTCGTTTCATTTAAAAATGTAGATGATATCATCCTTTCTAAGGATGATATTTTTCACATTACTCATGTAATGAGAATGAATAATGGCGATAATTTTGAAATTAATAATGATGGTGATATTTATGTTGCTTTAATTACCAATGCAAATCCGTTTGAATTCAAAATAATTAAAAAAATCGAAGAAGATCACGAAATTTCAAAAAATATTACGTTATTATATTGCATTCCTAAAGGTGATAAAATTGATTTAGTATTACAAAAAGCAACCGAACTTGGTGTAAAAAATATAGTTTTAATAAATTCTAGTAGAACAGTTGCTAAAATTAATAGTTCTAATAAAGAAAAGAAACTTATTAGATTTAATAAAATTATTAAAGAAGCTGTAGAACAATGTAAAAGAACATATAAACCAGAAATTTTAGATATTATCGATTATAAAGATATTAAAAAATATTTATGTGATCTTAATCTTATAGCTTATGAAAATTGTAATGATAAAGTATCTGATTTAAAAACTTTATTAAATAATTTTAATAAAAAATCTATTTCAATTCTTATAGGTGCTGAAGGTGGCTTTTCTAAAGAAGAAGTAGACTATGCTTTAAATCTTGGATTTAGTGAAATATCATTAGGCAAAAGAATATTAAGAAGTGAAACTAGTGTATTTTATTTGATGAGTGTGCTATCTTTTTATTTTGAGGATTAATTATGAATAATTCGATATTAAGGATTCTATATAAAAGTAGGAATAATAATCAGATATTAAATGACAATTATTATAAATTATACAAGGAGAATAAGAAGTTTGATTCTTATAAAGCTTTAATTCTTATTAACTCTGATGAAACTAGTAAAGCATATTTAAATCCACACACTCATGTTGTTGCTATAATTAATAATGATGGTTATATCGATAATTTAATTTACCTTTATGATCGTTATTTGAAGTTTTTTGATAGTGAAAATATCGAGTTAAAAACTAAAAATATACTAGAAAAGTACTATAATTCTACTAAAATAGAATTTATAGAGTCTTTATATCTAAATGGCTTTATTAGTTATAAGATATATGAAAAATTAAAGGATGCAGTGAAGAAATGAAATTTGTTATAGATTTTTTGGGATGTAAAGTAAATAGTTATGAGGTTGAAAGCGTAGCTAATGATTTAATAAATCATGGTTTTACTGAGATTAATAAGAATTCTAGTGAAATTCCTGATGTAGTAATTATTAATACTTGCGCAGTAACAGAAACGAGTAGTAGTAAATCAAAGAAAATGATAAGACAATATCGTTTAAAATATCGTGATGCAATTATTGTTGTAATGGGATGTTTTTCTCAATATGAAGGTGATTATATAATTAATACATTAAAAGCTAACATTGTTTTAGGAACAAACCAAAGAAGTAAAATCTATGACTATATAATGGAATATTTTAAAAATCAAAAACCAATTTTAATCAAAGAAAATATTTTTAAAACTGTTAAATATGAAGATTTAAGCCTTAAACATTATTTCGAAAAAACTAGAGCTTTTGTAAAAATTCAAGATGGTTGTAATAATTTTTGTACTTATTGTTTAATTCCTTTTGTTAGAGGACCATCTAGAAGTAGACCATATGAATCAATACTATCTGAAATTAAAACTTTATTAGAGAACGGCTATAAAGAAATCATTTTAACTGGTATTGATCAAGGAAGTTATGGATTAGATTTTGAAAATAAGATGACTTTTTCTGATTTATTAGAAAAAATATTAATTGAAAATCCTAATTTATATAGAATTAGAATCTCTTCAATAGAAGAAAGCCAAATAGATGATAAATTCTATAATTTATTAAGAAAATATCCAAATATTGCTAATCATTTACATATACCATTACAAAGTGGTAGTAAACATGTATTAGATTTAATGCATAGAAAATATAATTTAGATAATTTCAAATCTAAAATTAAAAAAATACGTGAAATTAGACCAGATATAGCTATAACAACTGATGTTATTGTTGGATTTCCTCAAGAAACAAAAGAAGATTTCTTAGAAACTGCTAATTTTATTAAAGAAATAAATTTCTCTAAAGTCCATGTATTCCCATATAGTGATAGAAAAGGAACTATTGCAAGTAGAATGCCAAATAAAGTAAGTGATTACGATAAAAAATGTCGTGTTAATTTGCTTATAGACTTATCTAATGAATTAGAAAAAGAATATGAAAGCAAATTTTATGGACAAGAGATTGAATTTTTATTTGAAAGTTATGATAAGCGATTAAACGCTTATAAAGGGCATAGTTCTAATTATCTTGAATGCTTTATAAAGTCAAATGAAGACATAAAAGATAAAACTATTAAAGTTAAGTTTGATAAAGAGAATTCACTTCTATATTAATTTTGACAATGTCAAAAAAAAATAATTGATTTATGAGCCTAAATAGATATAATTATAACGATTAAAGGAGAAATATTATGGCAGTACCTTACAGAAGAACTAGTAAAACAGCTAAAAGAATGAGAAGATCACATTATAAATTAGAAGTTACTGGTGTTACAACATGTAGCCATTGTGGTGAAATGATTAAACAACATACAGTATGTCCAAAATGTGGTTATTACAATGGAAAATTAGTTCTTAAGAACAAAGAAGAAAAAACAAAATAAGGCTTTTAGAAAGCCTTTTTTTATAGGAGAAAATTATGGAAGAAATTAAATACAATAAGTTTATTGACAACACCTTATTAAAACCAGATGCTACAGATGCTGCTGTTAAAGCTTTATGTAAAGAATCTAAAGAATATGACTTTAAATCTGTTTGTGTTAATCCTACATATATTAGATTATGTAAAGAAGAACTTAAAGGATCTGATGTTTTAGTTTGTACCGTTATAGGTTTTCCTTTAGGTAGTATGACTACAGAAGCTAAAGTTTTTGAAACAGATGATGCAATCGCTAAAGGTGCTGATGAAATCGATATGGTTATCAATATTTCTAGATTAAAAGAACATGATGATAAATATGTCGAAGATGAAATTAGATTAATTAAAAAAGCTTGTGGTACTCATACATTAAAAGTAATTATTGAATGTTGTTTACTTACCGAAGAAGAAAAAGTTAGAGCATGCTTATTAACTAAGAATGCTGGCGCTGATTTTGTTAAAACAAGTACTGGATTTTCAACTCGCGGAGCAACAATTGAAGATGTTAAATTAATGCGCGAAACTGTTGGCCCATTAATGGGAGTTAAAGCAGCTGGTGGTGTAAGAACCCACGAAGAAATGATTGAAATGGTTAAAGTTGGTGCTACACGTATCGGAACAAGCAGTGGCGCTAAATTAATGAAATAGTAATTTATTAGTAGAAAATTAGTAGTAATTCAGTAATATAATTATTTTTGAAATAAAACGTATTTACATTATTATGATAAATTATTAAAAAAAGATTGAAAGTAGATTGTTATTTAATTACAATATTAAAGTTGACGATGAATGGAGGTGAAAGCAGATGCCTAAGATTATTATTAAAGAAGGCGAAACATTAGATGATGGTTTAAGAAAATTTAAACGTCAAGTTAATAAAGCCGGAATTATCCAAGAATGTCGTAAGAGAGAATTCTATTTAAAGAAAAATTTAAAGAGAAAACTTAAATCTGAAAACGCAAGAAAAAAATATAGATAATCTATAAGAAAACAAAGGTCATTGAAAAATGATCTTTTTTTACCCCAATTTTTGTTTATTTCCATACTACTTGTTATTAAGGAGGTATTAATGAAATATTTTATTAAACAACTAGGAACCAAGGATTGTGGTGTAACTTGTATTAAAATGCTTTTAGCAATTTTAAATAAAAACGAAGATTATTTGTATTATTCACAAATAAATACTGAAACATCTTCAACATTAAGAGATTTAATCAAGATAGCTAAAAAAGAAGGTGTAATATTGAAATCTTCAAGATTTATTGAGAAAGAAGATTTATTCAAAGAAAAACCTAAATGTCCATTCTTATTAATAATAAGAAAAGATGAAGGTCTTCATATGATTTTAATAAGAAAAATTACTAAAAATAGAATTAAAGTCTATGATCCAAATTTGGGAATTTATTGGCTTAAAAAGGAAGCATTATTTAAAAATTGGAACGGAGAAATACTTGAAGTTAGTAATTTTAAGCACGGTAATTTTAAATTAAGAAAACTAAGAGTATTTCCTAAACCATTTATAATTTTGACTATTAGTTTTCAAATACTAAGTATTATTTCTTTAATTTTAGCAACTTTATTTATTGATAAAAATTATAGTTTCTTAATCTCACTATCGTTATTTTTTGGCTATGTAATATTTGAATTAATTTATCAAAAAATAATAATTTCTTCTTTAAAATATTTCGATAATTGCATATTAGTTGATAATTATTTGGCAAAAAGAGAAGATTTTAAAAATTATTTTGAACCTATGAATAAATTTAAATATTTGTTAGTTTCAACACCTCTTACATTAATTTCCAGTTTCTTTATGCTTTTATTTGGATGTGTCTTATTATTAATTAATAATTATTGGTCGTTTATTATATTGATTTCTACTTTTATAGTTCAAATAGTTTTTAAATATCTCGATGATAAATATTTTAAAAACAAACGAGTAGATCTTGAATATTTAGAAAAAACATTGTTTAATAGTGAGATTAAAAAAGAAGAAGATTTTAAAGATAAAGTGCTGAAAATGAATGAAGAAACATATGAATATGTTAATTTTTCAAATTTTAAAAGATATTTTTTAGTCTTTTTTACAATATCAATGTGTCTTATATATTTAGGCTTTACAGGTAATATTTCAATAAACTTTTTATTTTTTCATTTCTTTCTTTTTGCGTTCTTACAAGAGGAATTTAATAAATTATTAAATATTGGAAATAACATTGAAGCATTAAAACATTATAAATGTTTATATTTTTACCACTTTTATTAGTTACTATAGTCTAATTTTGTTATAATAATTACATGTATTTGACTATCTCTAATGAAACTAATTATAACCTTGATGGTTATTACGAAACTTATGAAAGTTTATTTAAAAAAACTTTCGAAATTTTAAATAAAAAATATGAAGCGATAATGAGTGTAACTTTTGTTGATAAAGATACAATTCACGAAATAAATAAGAATTATCGCAATATTGATCGAGAAACTGACGTTATATCATTTGCTTTTTTAGATGATAAAGAAGAAATTATATTAGGCAACGTACCAGTTGATTTAGGTGAAATTTATATTTGCTACGATGTAGCTTTAGAAAACGCTAAAAAATACGGGAATACAATAAATAGAGAATTATCATTCCTTTTTGTACACGGATTACTTCATTTATTAGGCTATGACCATATGAAAAAAGAAGATGAAACTATTATGTTTGGTCTTCAAGATAAAATTTTAGGAGACTGATATGAACGCACAAGAATTAATTAATAAGGCAATAGAAGCAAGAAATTTATCATACTCACCATATTCTAATTTTAAAGTTGGTGCAGCTTTATTAACTAAAAATAATGAAATTTATTTAGGGGCTAATATTGAAAACTCTTCTTACGGATTATCAATGTGTGCAGAAAGAAACGCAACATTTAATGCATATTGTCATGGAATAAAAAAAGAAGATATCGTTGCAATTGCTATTGTTGCTGACACTGAAAAACCTTGTTCACCTTGTGGAGCTTGTAGACAAGTTTTAAGTGAATTATTGCCTAAAAGTGCAACGATTTATTTAGGTAATTTAAATGGTGATATTATGGAAACTAATACATCTAATTTATTACCTTTTGCATTTGGAAAAGAGGATTTAAAATAATGAAAAGTGGATTTGTATCTCTTGTTGGCCGTACAAATGTTGGTAAATCTACTATATTAAATACAATAATTGGACAAAAAATCTCAATTGTAACTCCTAAAAGTCAAACAACTAGAGATCAAATTATAGGTATTTATAATAATGATGAAGCTCAAATTGTGTTTTTAGATACTCCTGGTATTCATAAACCACATAATGAATTAGGAGAATTATTAGATAAAAGAGCATATAGTACAATTAGAAATTGCGATCTTGCTTTATTTATAATTGATGCGAGTAAAGAATTTAATGATGGGGATAGTTATTTATTAGAACATCTTAAATTTGATTGCGATATGATTTTAGTTTTTAATAAAATTGATTTAACAAACATTAATTTAATAACTTCTTTAAAAGAAAAATATCTAAGTTATTTCCCAAATAATGAATATATTGAAGTAAGCGCTAAAGAAAATTTTAACCTTGATGGGCTTATAAAATTAGTAATCAATCATTTAGAAGAAGGACCTCAATACTATGATGTAAATACTATTACAGATAAAGATTTTAGATTTAGAGTCCAAGAATTAGTACGTGAAAAAGCTTTATTATGTCTTAAAGATGAAGTACCTCATGGTGTTGCAGTTTTATGCGATGATATAGATTATAGTAAAAAAGAGTTAGAAATATATTGTAAAATCGTAGTTGAAAAAGAATCTCAAAAAGGAATTGTTATAGGAAAAGGCGCTAAAATGATTAAGAGAATTGGCACTTTAGCTCGTAAAGATATCGAAACAATGCTTCAAAAACATGTTAATCTTATTTTAAACGTTCAAGTACAAGAAGATTGGCGTAATTCTAGCAGTTTCTTAGCTAGAATCGGTTATCGTTAATGGAACAGTTTTTAGGAATTACATTAAATGTCAGTCATTATAAAGATAATGATGCTATTTTAAATATATTAACTAATAACGAAATAATTAGTTGCTTGGGAAGAAGCATATTTAAACAAGGAAATAAAAATTTAATTTTCACTGAGAGTT
Source organism: uncultured Bacilli bacterium (assembly GCA_934168325.1). Taxonomy (GTDB): domain Bacteria; phylum Bacillota_I; class Bacilli_A; order RFN20; family CAG-826; genus Onthovivens. The sequence goes on along the minus strand of CAKPNG010000021.1, from coordinate 10,986 downwards.
TTATTAAAGCTGAATTTGAATTATATAAAGGAAAAGTTGGTGGGTATAAACTTAAAGATGGAAAAATAATTAAGCATTATGAAAATTATTCAAAAAGTTTTAAAAAATGTGCTTTATTTAATTTAGTCTCCGAAATAGTATTAAAAACCAGAGATGGTGTGTCATTTAATGCAAATTTGTTCGATTTAGTCGATAAAACTTTAGAAGGAATTAATGATTCTAAAATAGAATTTAATTATATTATTTATTTTATTTTAAAATATTTTGAATATTTAGGAATTAAGCCACTATTTGAAAAGGATAATATATATCATTTTTTTAATTTAGATGATGGCACGTTTTCAAATTTAATAAAAGAAGATGACAATGCACTTGAATTAAGCGAAACAGATTTAAAATTATTTAAGTTAAGTTATTTTGATGAAAATAATTTCTTTCAATTTAAAATAAAAGATGAAGAAGCCTTACATTTTTTAAATATATTAAATAAATTTTTAAACAATAAATTTGATATAAAACTTAATGCTGTTGATTTATTTTAAACACTCATAGTGGGTTGACATGATACTCCTATAACTTATATAATATTTTAGTTATTAAGGAGTAATATGAATAATAAAGATTTCGATAAAATTGTAACTCATTTACAAACTACAGGATATGTTTTTCAAGGGTCTCAAATATATGGTGGACTTTCTAATTCATGGGATTATGGTCCATTAGGTAGTGAATTAAAACAAAATTTAAAGAACTTATGGTGGAAAAAATTTGTTCACGAATCTCCAACAAATGTTGGAATTGATACAGCAATTTTAATGAATCCAAAAGTTTGGCAAGCTACAGGCCATGTAACTACTTTTAATGATCCACTTGTTGATTGTAAAGGCTGCAAAAGTAGATATAGAGCTGATGATTTGATTTCATCACAATATAAAGATGTTGATGTTAACGCAATGAGCATTGATGATATGAATAAGTTCATGCATGAACATAAAATTATTTGTCCTCATTGTGGCAAAAGTGATTTCACTGATATTAGACAATTTAATATGATGTTTAAGACACATATTGGAGTAACTGAAGATAGTAAAAGTGAAGTTTATCTTAGACCAGAAACTGCTCAAGGCGTTTTTGTTAATTTTAAAAATGTTCAAAGAGCAACTAGAAGAAAGCTACCTTTAGGTATTGCTAATATGGGTAAATCATTTAGAAATGAAATTACTCCTGGAAACTTTATCTTTAGAGTAAGAGAATTTGAACAAATGGAATTAGAATTTTTCTGTAAACCTGGAACTGATTTAGAATGGTTTAAGTATTGGAAAGATTTTTGTATTAAATTTGTTGAATCTTTAAATATAAAAGAAGAAGATTTGCGTTTCAGAGATCACGAACCTGAAGAATTAGCATTCTATAGCAAAGCTACTACTGATATTGAATATAAATTCCCATTTGGTTGGGGCGAAGTTTGGGGCATAGCTGATAGAACTGATTACGATTTAAAAAGACATATGGAATTTAGCGGAGAATCTTTAGAATATTTAGATCCAGAAACTAATGAAAAATATGTTCCTTATTGCATCGAACCATCATTAGGACTTGAAAGATTATTCTTAATGGTAGTTTGTAATAGTTATGATGAAGAAGTATTAGAAAATGGTGAGACTAGAAAAATTATGCATTTACCAGCATTTTTAGCACCATATAAAGCATCAATCTTGCCACTTTCAAAACAATTAAGTGAATTTGCAAAAGGTGTATTTAATGATTTAATTCCTTACATAAATGTAAATTTTGATGAAACTGGTTCGATCGGTAAAAGATATCGTCGTAATGATGAAATTGGTACACCATATTGTGTAACTATTGATTTTGATACATTAAATGATAAATGTGTCACTATACGTGAAAGAGATTCTATGAAGCAAGAAAGAATTTCTATAGATAAATTAAAAGATTATTTATTGGAGAAAACATTCTATAGATGAATGATTTAAACTCAATTTTTCAATTAGCAAATGATATTTTAAAACAATGTGACATAGTTGAAGTTATATCTTCTAGAATTAAAGTTGAAAAGAAGGGACGTAGTTATGTCGCAGTTTGCCCTTTTCATGATGATAAAAATCCATCTTTAATGATTTCTAAAGAAAAGCAAATTTTTAAATGCTTTGTTTGTAATACTAGTGGAAACGCAATTACGTTTATCCAAAAATACGATAAAGTCAGCTATTTGCAGGCTGTAAAAGAAGTAGCTAAGATTTGCGGTATTCATGATGCAAGACTTGATGCTTCTACACCAAAAAGAAAAATTAATACAGAATTAGAAAATATTTATGAATGCTTAACCGCTATAAATAATTTCTACCAAGCCTGTTTATTTCAAAGCGAAGATGGCAAAAACGCACTTCAATATTTATATAATCGAAAATTAAATGATGATGTAATTCGTTATTTCAACATCGGCTATTCGACAAAAGATGGAATAAATATTATTAATTTTTTAAAGGCTAAGGGCTTTTCTATTAAAACAATCGAAAGAACTGGTATAGGTCATATTAGAACCAGTGATATGAGCATTTATGATAATAATGCTTCTAGAGTCATATTTCCTTTAAAAGATATAAATGGTCAAGTTGTAGGATTTAGTGCTAGAAAAATTAATAATAATGATGATGGTCCTAAATATATAAATACAGGTACTACTGAAGCGTTTAATAAAGGTACTATCCTATATAATCTATCAAATGCCGAAGATGGTGCTAGAAAAGATGGCTATATTTATTTATTAGAAGGATTCATGGATGTTATAGCATTATATCGAGTCGGTATAAAAAATGCAGTAGCCTTAATGGGTACTGCTTTAACTAGTGATCACGTTACTCTATTAAAGCGACTTAATTGTGAAATACGTATTTGCTTAGATTTAGATGATCCAGGACAATTAAACGTATTAAATTTAATAGAAAAATTTGATGAAAATTCAATCAATTATCGTATTGTTAATCCAAATGTTGATTTCAAAGAGAAAGATAGTGATGAAATTTTAGATAAATATGGGAATGATAAATTAATTAGTTTTTTAAATAACTTAATTGATAAACCCGAATGGCTTATATCTTATTATAGTAAAAAATTAGATTTAACTAATTCTTCTAATAAAAAGAAACTAATTAGTAAAATTTTACCTTTAATGGTTGAAACAAAATCTCAATATGATATAGAAGATTATTTAAATAGATTAAGTAACTTAACTAGTTATAGTAAGCAATTAATTTATGAAAATTTTAAAAAGATAAAAGCTAATACTCAAAATGATTTAAATTATGATTTTAAATTTGATACTCAAAATGATGATTTATTAAAGGGCATTGAACTAGTTCAATTTACAATTGTTAAATATATGTTAGAAAATGTAGATGCAATCGCTGATTATAACTCTGCTCATGTATTTCTACCAACATTAAAATATCGCAATATTGTAAAATTACTAAACGAGTATATAACTAACTTAAGCGAAAAACCAATTTCCATTAATATTAATGAATTTATTAGTTATATAAACATTAATACTGAAATTGAGGATAAAGAAGAAGTCACTAACGCGATTAGTGATATCGTTCTTAATAATTCTAGTCTAATTCCACCATATTCTATGTCTGAAATTAAAAATCAGTTTAAAATTTTGGAAAAAATTAGGTTAGAAAATAAAGAAAAAAAGGACTTGGAAGAGAGTATTCGTGAAGCTTCTACTCCGTTAGAAAAAGCAGAACTTTACAAATTACATCTAGAAAAAAAGAAAAATAAATTAAAATAAGGAGGTTAATTTATGGAAAAAGAAACTAAAACTATGGAAAAAACTAAAACTAAAGGCAAAATTAAAGAGTCTGAAGTAGAAGCTAAAAAGAAAACAAAAGCTGCAAAAGCTAAAAAAGATGAAGAAATAAACGAAGATGAAGATTATATCGACATTCCTGATGATGAAGATGATGAAGCAATCGAAAGCTTAAATTCTATTATTAGTGAATTTGAAAAGAAATGCAAAAAAACTAAAGTTTTTGATCAAGATGAATTTTTAGATAAAACTAGTCATCTCGAATTAAGCGATGAACAATATGAAGAAGTTTTAGAACATTTTAAAAATTTAGGATATGAAATTACTGGTGAAGGATTAGATGATTCTTCAGCTGGTGATTTAGATAACTTAGATTTTGATGAAAATGCTTTAGATAGTGATGACTTAATCGATGATGAAATTGATGCTGATGATGTTCCTGAAAGTGAAAAAGAATCAGCTGATATCGATGTTGATAAATTAGACAACTTAGAATCTAGTGATGTTAAAGTTAATGATAGTGTTAAATTATATTTAAAAGAAATTGGTAAATATAAATTATTAAAAGCTGATGAAGAGCAAGAATTAGCAAAAAGAATTCTTCAAGGAGATGAAGAAGCAAAACATGAATTAATCGATGCAAACTTGAGATTGGTTGTTTCTATCGCAAAGCATTACATTGGTCGTGGTATGCAATTCTTAGATTTGATTGAAGAAGGTAATTTGGGTTTAATGAAAGCTGTTGAAAAATTCGATTATACAAAGAATTTTAAATTTTCAACTTATGCAACATGGTGGATTAAACAAGCAATTGCTAGAGCTATAGCTGACCAAGCTAGAACTATTAGAATTCCTGTTCACATGGTCGAAACTATCAATAAAATAACAAAAGTTCAAAGACAATTAATTCAAAAATTAGGACGTGAGCCTTCAGCTGAAGAAATTAGTGATGAAATGCAAGGTGCTATTAGCCCAGATAGAATTCGTGAAATACAAAGAATTGCATTAGAACCTGTTTCTTTAGAAAGTCCTATTGGTGAAGAAGATGATTCACATTTAGGTGATTTTGTTGAAGATAAAGAAAGCGTATCTCCAACTGATTATACAACACAAGCAATGATTCGTAGTGCTTTATACGATGTTATGAGCGATTTAACAGATCGTGAAGAACGTGTTTTAAGACTTAGATATGGTATTGATGATAATAAACCTAGAACATTAGAAGAAGTTGGTAAAGAATTCGGTGTTACTAGAGAACGTATTAGACAAATAGAAGCTAAAGCTATTAGAAAGTTACGTCATCCTACAAGACAAAAGAAACTTGATGATTATCGTTATTGATGGAAGTAAGTAATAGAATAAAAGAAATAGCTAAATTAATTAAAAAAGGTAGCAATGTAGCCGATATTGGCAGTGATCACGGCTACCTTTTAATTGAACTTTTAAATAATAATATTGCAAATAAAGTAATTGGAATCGAAAATAAGGTTGGTCCTTTTACTAATTTAAAAACAAATTTAAGTACTATTATCGAAAAATATCCTAATAGATGTAAATTATATCTCTCTAGCGGACTAAGTGATTTGAATAATGAATACGAAACAGTTGTTATTGCTGGAATGGGATTTTCTACGATTGAATCGATTATTTTAGAAAATAAAGATAAAGTAAAATTTATCAAAAATTTTATTATAGATAGTCATAACAATATGTATGAATTAAGGAAATTTATTATCTCATTAGGATTTTTTATTTCTGATGAAGTAGCATTAATTGAAAATGGAATATATTACGAATTAATAAGTTTCACTAAGGGCAATAAAGATTATAGTGATATTGAATTGAGATATGGACCTATTTTAATGAATAAAAAATATAAAGATTATATAATACATTACGAAGAAGAAATAAGAAAACTTGAAAACTTACTGCTAAATAACAAGATTAACAATGAGAGAAAAATCGAATTTAAAAATAGAATTAAAGAAATAAGGACTATTTTATATGAAAACTAAAGCGTTATTAAAAAAAATATCTAAATTTTATCCTAAATCAATTGCAAAAAAATATCACGATTATCCTGGCTTACAAACTGGAAAGCTTAAAGAAGAAGTAAAAACTATTTTATTATGCCTAGATTTCGATGAAATTGTCTTTAATAAAATGAAGGAAGATGATTTATTAAATAAAATAGACTTAATTATTACTCATCATCCTTTTATTTATGGTAAGAAGAAATATGTATTTTTAAATGATCAAAATAAAGAAAAATTATGCAACTTAATTGATTCTTATAATATACCTATTTGTTCTTATCACACAAATTTTGATGAAGGAACTAATGGTATGAATGACGCTTTAGCCGAAGCATTAGACCTAATAAATATTAAACCTTTAGAAACTATGCAAATGGCTAGAGGTGGAATATTAAAAAAGTCAATGAATGTTTATGATTTTGCAAAATACGCCAAAGAAAAATTAAATGTTGATTATGGCTTGTTATTATCTTATGGTAAAAGTGAAATAACTTCTGTTGCTATTGTTGGTGGCGGAGGATGGTATGGATATAGAAACGCCCAAGAAGAAGGATATGATATCTTCATTAGCGGAGATATTCCACATCATGGACGTAGAGGAGTCATTTCATATAAATATAATTATTTAGATTTACCACACGAAATTGAAAAAATATTTATGAAGCAAATGAAAAAAGTTTTGCTTGATATTGATGATCAATTAAACGTAATAACAATCGATCACGAAGAATTGCCTAAAGTGATCTAATATATTTATATATACTTTCAACTATGCTATTTGGAGTTGAAGTACCACTTGTAATAATATATTTATAATTTTTATTGAAATTCATTTTTTTGACTTCATCTAAACTATTAACTAATATGATATTTTCATTTTTAGTATTTTTATAGTATATATTTAGTAAAGAAATAGTATTACAAGAGTTTTTACTTCCTACCACAATTACGAAAACATTTTCGTTTAACGACTTAATAAGGTTATTTTGGCGAATAGTGCATTGTCTGCATAATGTTTTTCCTTCTTGAGCATCTGGAAATAGTTTTTTGATAATTTTTATAGATTCTTTTACATCGTACTTAGTTAATGTTGTTTGATATAAGATAATTGGCTTTGATATATGATATTGAGTTAAATCAGTATGATCGTTTATGTCAAATAGAAAAATATTTTCCTTTAGTGAAGTGGTTGTTATTGCTTCAATATGTGATTTTTTACCAATATAAATGATATCTCTATCAGCGTAATCTATTAATATTAAGTCGTGTATTTTTTTAATAATAGGACAAGTAGCATCAACATAAAGAATTCCTTTTCTTAATAGTTTTTCTTCTAAATAATTATCATGTCCATGAGCTGGTAATATTACAATATCGTCAATTGATAAAGTATCAATAACGTCTGAATAAGCTTCATAAGGTAAATCTAAAACTCTGATTTTTAAATTATTCATTAACTCGTTAATATTTTCGTTATGAAGAATAGGTCCAAATAAAATGATGTTGTTATCAGGGTTATCTTTTCTTACTTTTTTTACTAAGTCAATTGCTTTTAAAGCACCAGTACAAAAACCATATGGTTTTATTAGTTCTACATTCATAAGAATGAGTTTACTACATTAATGAATTTATTTAAATAAGATAAATTATTTTTATAGAATTTATCATAAAAAATCATTAAAATAGACATATGAATTTTAAGTCGTTTAATTTAAAAAAAGAATTGATAGAAGCTTTGAATGAATTAGGATATTTCGAAGCTACAAAAGTACAAGATGTTGTTATTCCAAAAGCTTTAAAAGGTGAAAATATCATTGTTCAAAGTGAAACCGGAAGTGGAAAAACACATTCCTTTTTAATTCCTGTTCTTAATAATTTGGAATTTAATAATAAATTACAAGCTATTATAATTTCACCTACCCGTGAACTTTCTAAGCAAACATATTTGTTTGCTTCTCAATTTAAAAAATATTTTCCTTCACTTAATGTAAAACTATATATAAGTGGAGTTGATACTACTAGAAATGAAGAAAGTTTAGAAAGTGGAACTGAAATCGCAATTGCAACCCCAGGAAGATTAAAATATTTATTAAACAACGTGAATATTGACCTTTCTAATTTAAAAACAATAGTTTTAGATGAAGCAGATATGCTAATGGATAATGATTTTTTTGAAGATATTGATGAAATTATTAAAATATCAAAATGCAATCAAATTGAAGTTTTTAGTGCAACAATATCTAAAAAAGTCGAAGTTTTTTTAAAAAAATATATATCCCCTGATTATATCCTTACTTTATCTAAAAATGATAATACTGCTAAAGAAGTTGAACACTATTTTATTAATACTAAACATCAAAATAAAAATAATTTAGTTTTAAAATTTATAAACGCAGTAAATCCTTATTTGCTAATAATATTTGCTAATAGTAAAGAAGAAGCACGATCTCTATATGAATTTTTATCAAAAAATAAGATTAAATGCGGCTTTTTAAGTGGAGATTTATTACCAAGAGAAAGAAATTCAATGTTAAAGAGAATAAATAACAACGAATTTCCTGTCATTGTTTGTACAGATATTGCAAGTAGAGGCCTAGATATAATTGATGTTACTGACGTTTTAAGTTTAGAATTGCCAAACAATTTAGAATATTATTATCATCGAGCTGGAAGAACTGGTCGTAATAAAAAAGATGGAAAATCATATGTTTTTTATGACAATGAACATCAAAAATTGTGTGAAAAGCTAATTAAAGATGGTTTGCATGCATCATTTTTAAAATTTGAAAACGATTCTTTAATAAACGATTCTTCATTTATTAAAGAAAAAAAGAAAGTAAAAAGAGTACCTACAGAATTAGACAAAGAAATCAAAAAAGCTATAAATAGAAATAAATCTAAAAAAGTTAAACCTGGATATAAGAAAAAAATTAAAATAGCAGTTCAAAAAGTTAAAAGTAAACATCGTCGTGAAATTATTAAAAAAGATATTAGACGACAAATGGAAGAGAGATATCGCGAAAATGCTAGAAACAAATAAAGAAGTATTATTAGGAAGTCATATATCAATGTGCGCACCTGATTATTTTTTAGGAGCAGTAAAAGAAGCGATTTCATATAGCGAAAACACTTTTATGTTTTATACGGGTGCTCCTCAAAATAGTATTAGAGTACCACTAGAAAAATGTAAAATAGTTGAAGGACAAAAATTATTAAAAGAAAATAATATTGATATAAATAAAATTGTAGTCCATGCTCCCTATATTATTAATTTAGGAAACTCTATAGATGAAAATAAGTTTGAATTAGCTAAAAAAGTTTTAAAAAATGAATTAAATAGAACTTATGCTTTTGGATGCAAATTATTAGTACTACATCCTGGTTTACATATTGGACAAGGCGAAGAAGTTGGATTAAAGCAAATCATTAAAGGATTAAATGAAGTTTTAAAAGAAGATAATACCGATGTAACAATTTGCCTAGAAACAATGGCTGGTAAGGGTAGTGAACTCGGGAAAACATTCGATGAAATCGCTTATATTATTAATAATTCTCAATTTAAAAATCGTTTAGGAGTTTGCTTAGATACTTGTCATATAAATGATGCTGGCTATAATGTTGAAAATATTGATGAAGTATTAGATTTATTCGATAAAAAAATTGGATTAGACCGATTAAAAGTTATCCATTTAAATGACAGCAAAAATATTAAAGGTTCTCATAAAGATCGCCATGAAAATATAGGAAAAGGTACTATAGGATTGAATACACTTAAAAAATATGTATTTAACGAAAAATTAATCGATGTACCTAAAATATTAGAAACTCCATATATCAATGGATTTCCTCCATATAAAGATGAAATTAAATTATTAAAAGAATAAAGTTATTTTTTAAAAGTTAATAATTCTTTAAATAACTCATTTAAAGCATCTTTTTCATTAACTTCTTTATAAAACTTACCCTTTTTAAAGATAATAAATTTGTTTTTTCCTCCAGCTAACCCGATGTCAGCTTTTTTTCCTTCACCGATTCCATTAACTGCACATCCCATAATTGCAACAGTAATATTTATATTATTATTGACTAAAAAATCTAAAGTCTTTTTAGCTAAAGTTTTTACATTAACCATGGTTCTACCACAAGTAGGACAAGATATTAAAGTAGGATAATCGTCATATAGACCTAAATCATGTAATAATCTTTTACATGTTAAAATTTCTTTTTTAGGATCACTTGTAAGAGATATTCTAATAGTATTTCCAATTCCTTCTAATAATAAAGGAGATAAGCAAGCAACACTACGAATTATTCCAATATCATCAAAACCAGACTCAGTTAATCCAATATGCAAAGGATAATTAGAAATTTTAGAAAATTCTTTATAAGCATTGATTGTATCGAACAAATTACTGCTTTTTAAGCTGATAACTATATTATGAAAATTATATTTCTCTAAAATTTTAATGTACTCTAAAGTATTAAAAACCATTTGTTTATATAATGGAAAATCTTTATATTTTTCTTTTATTTCCCTATCTAAAGAGCCAGAATTAACTCCAATTCTTATAGCAACATTATATTTATTAGCTAATTCAACAATTTCTTTAATTTCGTTTTCATTTTTTAAATTGCCAGGATTTAATCTAATTTTACTTGCTCCATTTTTAATAGCAATAATAGCGAATTTGTAATTAAAATGTATGTCACAAATCAAAGGAATTTTAATATTATTGACAATTTTTTTAATTGCATAAGCATCTTTAAAATCAAGAATGCTAACCCTCATCATATCTGCGCCTAAATCAGCACATTCATTAATTTGCTTAATAATTTTTTTGACATGGCTAGTTTTAATATTACACATGGATTGAATTAAAACTTTATCACTATTACCGCATGTAATATTCCCAATTTTAACTAATTTTGTCTTATTTCTATTCATACATAAGATTATATCTTATGTTATTGCATTATTATATAGAAAAATGTTTTAATTTGTGGTATCTTATTAAACGACACAAAGGAGAAAAGTGATATGACCTGTCTTTTTAAGATAAGCCTATTTTATTGTGCTAAAACGATAATTTTTAATTAATTTAAGGTCTTTTTCGTTAA
>CAKPNG010000020.1 GCA_934168325.1 uncultured Bacilli bacterium | reverse complement strand
ATTTAGAGGCATTTCCTCTACTTTTTGATTTTGATTATCCTTGCTTTGACTAAATTCCTTATATGATTTGATTTTCTGCAATTCTAAATTAATTATTTCATCTTCTTTATCATCTAGAATTTCAATAATTTTTTTAAGAATTTTAAATATCTTTGATTTTGCAAATAAATCTTTATTTTTAATATCATTTACTTTATCAAGTTCTTGATCTATTTTTATAGTTATATCATCAAATAATGTTTTAGTATTTATCGATAATATTTGATTTTTAATTTCTTCTACTTTTATTAATTCTTTATTTTTGATTCTTAATAATATATTTTCAATTTCAGATTTAATTTGATTATTTATTGGATTATTAATACGAGATAATAAAGATTTATAATATTCAATTTTATTTTTATAAAAAGATTGATGTTGATTATATATTCTTTCTGAAAATTCTAATTTTATATTATTATTTAAACTAATTACACCTTTATTATAAACTCCATCTAATATATTCATCGCAGGAGCTCCAATAAACGTCGCAACAAATAAATTTTCAGGATTCATATATACTTCTCTAGGAGTTCCAATTTGTTGAATCCAACCTTTATTCATGACAACAATTTTAGTAGCCATTGTCATAGCTTCGGTTTGGTCATGAGTAACATATATTGTAGTAGCACCAACATTTTTATGAATACGTACAATTTCACTTCTCATTAATACTCTTAATTTTGCATCCAAATTGCTTAAAGGTTCATCCATTAAGAATAATTTAGAATTTCTAACAAGAGCTCTTCCTAAAGCGACTCTTTGCATTTGTCCACCTGATAATTCTTTAGGTTTGCGATCTAAATAAGCACCTAAATCTAAAAATTTAGCAGCATTAAATACTTTTTCTTTAATTTCAAATTCTTGATATTTACGCAAAATATAGCATGGTTCAGGATTATTTTCTAAATTAGTAATCTCTTTTTCTATTTTTTCTTTTTCGATTAAATCATCATTATTTAATGAATTTAATTTATTTTTTAATTCATCGATTTTTTTATAATTTATTTCTAAAATTGGTTTTTTAGCTTTTTTATCTAATTTAGGTAATTTCTCTTTTCTTACTCTTAATCCATAACTCATATTTTCGTAAACTGTCATATGTGGGTATAAAGCGTAAGATTGGAAAACCATTGCTATTCCACGATCTTTACTTGGCAAGTAATTAGCAAGTTTTTTATCAATATATAAATAACCACTACTTATTTCTTCAAGTCCTGCAATCATTCTTAAAGTAGTAGATTTACCACATCCACTAGGTCCTACAAGAACAATAAAATCATGAGGATCTATATCTAAATTAAAGTTAAAAACAGCTTGAACTTTGTTTGGATATATTTTATTTACATCTTGTAGCGATACGAAACTTTTAATATTTTCATTTTTATATACTTTATTATCGTTTTTATATTGCTTTTTTGCTTCTTTAATAGTTATTTTATTATCATTTTTCATATTTCTTCCTCACTATCTTTTAATACCTGTCATCGACACACCTTCGACTAAACGATCTTGGATAATACAATAAAGTATAAATATTGGAATCATAGAAACTACAGCACAAGCAAGTTGTATTCCAACCTTTGTGTAAGATTGATTTCCTTCAATAACTCTTGATAAGCCAACTGCTAAAGTCCGCATTTTTTTATCTGCTTTTCCAATTACTAATTCTGCCCATTGCAAATCATTCCATGCTCCTAAAAAGCTAAATAAACCTTGTACTAATAATGCAGATTTCCCTAAAGGAAGAACTATTGTGCGAAAAATATGAAAGTTATTAGCACCATCCATACGTGCATTTTCAATTAAATCTTTTGGTATTCCTAAGAAAAATTGTCTAATTAAATAAAGTCCATATACTCCACATAATCCAGGAAGTATTAACCCTAATAAATTCTTATTTAATCCCATTTTTATAATATTACTAAATTGAGGAACCATATTTACAATACCAGGGACTGTCATTGTAGCAATCAAAAATCCAAATAAGATATTAGCAAATTTAAGATCCATAAAAACAAAAGCATAAGCTGCTAACGATGTAATTAATAAATATAAAAATGTTGTAGACAATGCAACAATAAAACTATTAATAACCCAATTAATTACTGGATATTCATCATTTGAAAAGATATAAACATAATTTTCTATTGTCCAACCTTTAGCACTAGTTGGGAAAAAACTACCAGGATAAAAACGTAAATCATTAGCTTCTCTAAAAGAAGAAATAAATCCCCAGATTAAAGGAAAAAGTAACAATAAGCAAACGATTATTAAAACTAAGGAATTAAGATATTTTCCCAGTTTCTTTGTATACTTTGAATTCCTTTGCATACTTATTTCCTCCTTTTTTGTCTCTTGCAATTAACATTTGAATTACTGAAATTAAAGCTATAAAAATGCCTAAACAAATAGCCATTGCCGAGGTCATTCCATATATAGCAAAATTAGTTCCTTTTAATTGATTTTGAATAACATAAATTACTGTATAAACAGAATCTTGAGGTTGGACATATGCGCCTAAAATATAACATTGTCCATATAAATTCATATATCCACAAATTGTCGTAAATAAACATATAACTATTTGATTTTTGATTTGTGGAAATGTAACATCAAATCTTTGCCTAATTCTAGAGCATCCATCCATCGCACTAGCTTCATATAATGATTTATCAACATTTTGTAAAGCTGCAGCAAAAATTACAAAATTCGTACCAAGTCCGCCCCATACACAAAATAAGATAATAATTATCCATACTGTAAATGGATTTTGTAACCAATTGACATTAATATTTAATAAATTATTGACAAATCCATATTCATTATTAAACATATTTAAAAATATAAGCCCAGTAGCTGTTATTGGAAATATTCCAGGTAAATATATTATTGCTCTATAGATCTTATATCCAGGTGGTTTAGCATTAATTAATAATGCTAAACCTAAAGAAATTAATATACATAAAGGAACTATAATAGATGTTGCCATAAGTGTATTTTTCATTCCATTCCAAAAATCTATATGATAAGAAGTATTAGAATCAAATAAAATCTTATAATAATTTAAAAATCCACGCCAAGATACATCATTAGGATTAGCAATATTATATCTATATAAAGACATTACACATCCTTTAATAAAAGGATACATAAAAAATACAAGGAAAGAGATTAAATATGGAGCCATAAATAATATAGCTAATCCATATTTTCTTAAAAAACTATTTCTTTTAGAAACTTGTTTTGTATATTCTTCAATTGTTGTTTTCCTTGTTGAAAACATCTTTATAAATCCTCACGATCCGAAATTCTAAGCATACAATCTTTATAATTATTTTCTAATATACTACTAATTGTTTTATTTTTATAAGTAGAAGCCATTACTTGCTTTATAGCAACTTGATATGATTCATATATTTCATCATAGTAAATTGTTGAAGGAAGTATCTGATATTGTGAAGTTGATCCATAATATTGAACATATTTTTTATAATATTCATTATTTAAATATAAATCATCAGATGATTGGACAATTAAAGAAGCTGGAAGATGTCCTGCTTGTGTCCAAACATCACCACAATTTTCAGCTAAATAATTAATAAATATTGAAGCAGCGATTCTTTCAGTTCTACTTTTACATGTTTTAACAATAGTTCCTGTATGTGAATCACCAAAAATAGCATTAGCATATGGTTTTGTATTATCTAAAGCAAATAAATTACCAAAATTCATAATGCCCATATTTTTATAGCTTCCACCATCAGCAGCATACATACTATCCATTAAAGCAGTATCTTTATATCCACTCCAAGCTCCATCTAAATAAAAAGCAGATGTACCGGAATAAAATTCAGAAATACCAGCATCATAATTTAAATCTGGTTTGCTTAACGCATATTTGTTTATACTATTTTCGCTTGGCCAAAACCAGTCTCTTAATATTTGTAAGCCTTTAGCAACTTCTTTTGTATTATAAGCAGGTTTTCCTTCTTCATTAACTAATTGCCCACCATTTTGTAAAGCTACAGTTTGAGATAAATATGCATTTACCCACATATCACCAGAAGAAATAGGAAATGGATAATAAGGACCTTCTAAATCAGGTACATATTTTCTCCATTTATAAACATCATCTGTACTAATAGCTGATGAATTATTTCCACGAATCCATAATTCACCTTTATTAGCTTTTTCTACTAAAGAATCACATACTTCCATAAGTTCTTTATAATTAGTAGGTGTATTAATACCATTTTTTTCTAATATGTCTTTTCTTACAAAAATCATTGTAGAATCAACTGAAATTGGTAAACCAAATAATCTATCATTGACAAAACAACTTGATATTAAATTAGATTCAAAATAACTAGCATCAAATCCTATATTAGCTTTTGCTAAATATGTATCAATTGGTACTAAAATATCATTATTTTCTAAAGCAGCAATTTTTTCACCATACCCATAAAATATATCAGGAGCATTATCTGGATCTTGAGTTACTGCTTGAGCTAAAGCACCATATATTGAATATCTAGATTCATGATATGGTTTAACTTTAATTTGACCCTTATATAATTCATTAAATTTATTAATAATTTGATCTTGATAAACACTATCTGGATTAGTACATACACTCCACATATTTAATTCAACATTATCAAATACGATATTACCACTATTATCATATTTGACATCATTTATTGAATCATCTTTATATTCTTTATTTGTTACGTTATTAGATCCATTACATGATGCTAATAATAAAGCAGTTGAAATCAATACACATTTACTAATCATTTTTTTCATACGTTTAATTCTCCTTTTTATAAATATATGGTCCTGGAATTTCGCCAAATGTTGGATAATTATCTTTACACACTGGGAATCCTTTTTCATTCCAATAAATTCTATCTACATATAAAGTCCTAGTATTTTGTTCGACTAAATCAGGATTGTTTGGATTATATGCATGATATACTATCCAATCTAAGCCTTTATCATCTTGAACAATAGCACAATGTCCAGGGCCCATTCCTTTTCTTAAGTGAGCTTTAATAACAGTTGTTCCTCTATTTGGTCCATCAATTGCTCGACCATTTTCTCCTAAATAAGGACCGTATATTGATTTAGATCTACCAACTACAACGTGATAATCAGATTTAACACCTGCACAACATGCCCCAGTAGATAAATATAAATAATAATAATCATTTTTCTTTTGGATAAAAGAAGCCTCATAATTATCGTTATAATATAGATTAAATCCAGCAATTTGAACTTTCTCTTCTTTTTGTTTTTCTAATCCACCTTTTAAAGATAATCCATCTTCATTTAATTCCATTATCCAAATGCCATCACCACTTCCCCAAACACAATAAACATGATTATCTTCACTAAATACATAGCAATCAATCGAATTTTTTACACCTATTTCATTAGAATCAAATAATTTCCCATAATGTGTCCAAGGACCATAAGGTGTCGGTGAACTAGCTACACCAATTCCAGTATAGCCAGAATAATATCCGCCAGCTCCTAATGTATAATAAAATACATATTGATCTTTAAGTTTAATAACTGAAGGAGCCCAAACTCCACCTTCTCCATTATTCCATCCAATATATTGTTGATAATTTAATGTATCTAAAAATACTGAACCACAATATTCCCAACTTTGCATGTTTGTACTTTTAAATATTGGACCAGGATCAAATCCATATCCTTTTTTACCTCTAGTACAATCAAGTTGAGTAGAATATAAATAATAATAACCATCATCACCTCTAATACAAAATGGATCAGCAATTCCAACGAATTCACTTTCACCATTTTCTTTTAAAAATGTTCCTGGATTAGAAATCATATTATTAATATCACCAGCATCGTCATATGGGTCAATTATATTTTGATTATTAGTTTTACCACAGCCTATTGTTCCTAATGCTATTAAAAAATAAGTTACATTTTTATATAATTTTTTCATCAATATGATTCCTCTTTCTTTTTAATAATTATTTTTGGTCCTAGTTGTTCTTTACTTGATGCAATCTTATCATATACATAAGGCATTAATGTCTTTTCATCCCATAAAAGTTTGTCAATAAATAAAGTTCTAGTCTCAGGATTTGTACTAGTTTGATCATATCCATGATATATCATCCAATAATCACCAATATCATCTAATACTACTGAACAATGACCAACTCCAGTAGCAAATTCTTTATTATTGTCGATAACAATATCACCATCTCCACTCGACATCATATCATTACCTAGTGAATCTTTAAATCCACCTAACAAAGACTTACTTTTTGCTACAACAACATGATATCCAGCATTAATTCCACCATCCCATCCACCTAAAGATAAGAATAAATAATAATAGCCATCTTTTTTTATAATATGGGCTGCTTCAAAATTATCTATTGATCCTTGAACCCAGCCCCAACCAGCTATTTTATGCATATGGTTTTTAGCATATTCAACACCACCATATAAATCAATTCCATCAGGAGATAATTCAACTACATAAATTCCATCTCCACTTCCCCAAATCATATAAGCTCTACCATCATCATCAACAAATACATCTTGATCTGAAGAATTATAAACTCCTATTTCATCACTATTAAACACTTTCCCATAATGTGTCCAAGGACCATAAGGAGTAATAGAAGTTGCTACTCCAATTCCAGGATTATAAGAAGAACCAGCACTTAATGTATAATAATAATTATATTGATCATTAATTTTTACTACATTAGGAGCCCAAACTCCAGGGACTACTCCACTATATTGTTGACCCCATTTTAAAGCATCTTCTTGTCCATCAAATACACTACCAACGTAACTCCAATTTATTAGATCATAACTTTTCCAAATTGGACCATAATCAAAGCGATATCCATATTCATCACCTCTAAAAACAGTTGCATTAGTCGAATATAAATAATATCCATCATCAGTTTTTATGCAAAATGGATCAGCACAAGGACCAAACCCTTTTTCTTTTTTTCCTATATCAAATTTAATAGAGTTTTTATAATAATTATTAGTATATTCAATGTTTGGTGGATTATCTATTTTGTTATCACTACATGAAGTGATAACAAAATTAGTAATAGTGATTAAAGTTAATATAGATAATCTCTTAAAACCAAACATAATATACCTATTAATATCTTATTTTATTCCATAAAAAGTAACATTATCAAATGAACCTGAAGCATAATTTGCTCCAAACATAAGATGATAATCACCAGTATATGAACTAGGAATATTTAAAACTTCTTTATTATTGAAAGATAATACTAAAGTAGCACTATTATCTTTTATTGTTCTAGTAATCTTATAATGACCATTAACTGTTTCACCATTAGCTCTAGTTGCTTCGTTTTGAGTTTCCCAATAAGTATGATTACCACCACTCCATTTAAATACACGATAATCAAATGCTGGTGCACCATTATTAGTCATTGCAAAAGAATCAGATACATAAGGACTTTCAATTCCTACTTTTCTTAACATTAAGCCAATACGATTATTATTATCGTTAGGATTATCAGAACCTACATTGCTCAAATCAAATTCAATAGCAAAATTACCTTGTAATAATCCTTTATCACCATATGGCTTAACTGATGCATTTTGCATTGTATCTCCACCAGAAATGCTAAATTTAGAATCACTTTCAAAATTTACACGTCCATTAGTATCAGCATTAAAGAATTTTTGTTTCATAGTTGCTAAATTAAGTTTAGCCTCTATTTGAGTATTATCAGTGGTTGACATCCAATCAGTAATATTGATTTGAGTATCTTTAGTGATAATAGTTGGATAAGTATTAGTATCATGGAAATTAGCATTAATTTCATACCAATATAACTTATCATTTAATAAATAATAATAATTATCTCCATCTCTTAAAATGCCAAGTTTTAAATCAGTTGGATCCATTGTATTAATACCGTTAGCTTGCCAAATCATTGATTGAGCAGTGATAGCTCCCCAAGTATTTGGAACATCCATCATAACAGTTTTTTGTCCTTCTTTTGGTGAGAAGAAAAATGCTCTTGCTTGTCCATCAATATCATCTTTAGCTGAACCAATTCCAAATCTAGCCCATCCATCATTAGATGAACCAATCATTGAAACTTTTGCTTCAGCATAATATCTAGTACTATAAACATTAAACATTGCAAAAGCATGTGGATTATCAGTATCACTTACAGAAGCAGTTTGAAGATAAGCTTCTTCATCATTCATATGAGTATAATCAACATTTTTACTATATCCTTCTTTATTCATTATAAAAGCAGGTTTAATAGCTTTGATTGTTAAAGTAGCAAAAATTTCTTTATTTGCCACTGAACTTATTGTTATATTAGCTGTTCCTTCTTTGATAATAGTAACTTTATTCCCGTCAATTGTAGCAATTTCTTCATTGTCAATTGTTACATTAATGTTTTTATCTGGATCTACACCATTAATTACATAATCTAATTCAAAAGTATCGCCAACATAATAAGTTGTTTTTGTATTATTAATTGTAATTGAATCTGGTAAAGCTTTAGAAACAACAATTGTTAATTCATCTTTAACATTATTATCTTCTTTAGAAATAACGCTTATATTTGATGTACCATCTTTTAATAATTTAATTTTATTATTAGTTATCTCTAATACATCTTTATCACTGATTTCTATTTTAACATCTTCAATACATTCTTTAGGACTAACATCATATTTAAAATCAATAGTGTCTCCTACTCTACCAGTAGTTACATCTTTATTAATCTTAATTTCAGTAGGTACTTTTTTATTAATAACAAAATTGATTTTATCACTAACTTTTTGATCAAAAGCACTATAAACACTAATTTCAACTTTACCAGCGTTTAAAAATTTAACAAGTCCAGTATTTGATACTGTTGCTATCTTATCATCACTAGTTTTATAAATTAATGACTTATCAGTATCTTCTCCAACGACTTCAATTTTAGTATTAATTTGAACTTCATCTCCAATAAAGAATGTAAAAACATCATTTGTAATTTTAACACTACTAACCTTATTAGATGGTGTTACTACAGGTGGATTAGAATTACAAGATACTAAAACACTAGTTGATCCAAGAATAGTTCCTAAAACTGTTCCAATTAAAGCAATTTTCTTCATTATTATTCTCTCCTTTATTTGCTTTATATTTCTTTAAAAGTAAAATTCTTAACAGTACCTTTAGCGTGATTTGCACCAATCATAATTAAGTATTTTCCTGTATAATTTATTTTTAAAGTTTTTTCCATATTATTAGCATCGAAGAACTTATATTCTTTATCATTTAAATAAACTTTAAATGTAGAAGAAATACTTCCCATAGTTCTTTCTATTTTTACATGAGTCTTCTTTAAGTCTTTTGTTAAAGCTTCAAATTTATCTGAATTGTAACTAGCATTAGCAATAGTTCCATACGAGAATTGCGAATTATAATTCCAAGTTCTAAAATGGAAAGATTGTTCATCAACCATGATAGAATCACAAATTACTGGTTCATCTGTATCGTATCTTCTTAAAGCAACACCTAACATTGAATTAATATCATCAGTAAAGTTTTGATAATCAGCGACATCAAATTCAATAGTAAAATTGCCACCAATCATTCCCTTATCACCATAAGATTTAACACATTGATCTCTGAAACGATAATTATCTTCATTCTCATAAATATTATTAAATTTAAATTCAGAATCACTAACAACAGTAACTTGGCCGCTTGAAGAACCACTATTAAAGAATTTCTTATTAAAATCTTTAGAATTAATCATTGCATCTAAACTATTAATATCAGTAATATATTTAGCATCACTAGCAATAAATGATGTATCTTTAGATAAAACTACTGGTAAAGTACCCATATTATTAAAACGATTATTAACTTCATACCAATATAAAGAACCATTTATTGTGTAATAATATTCATTACCATTTCTTAATACACCTAAAGTTATGTTAGTAGGATCAAAATCTTTAATTCCATTAACTTGCCAAATCATTGATCTAGAAGCAGGAGCTCCCCAACTATTAGGAAAATCCATCATAACTGTTTTTTGTCCTTCTTTAGGTGAAAAATAAAAACCTCTAGTATCATTATCATTAGTTCCACTACCAATACCAACTCTAGTCCATCCATCACTAGTAGAATTTAAAATATTATAATTAACTTCAGCATAATATTTAATTTGAGGTGTAGCATTAAACCAAGCTATGGCAGCAGGATTATCACCCTCAAATAAGGCGTTTTTAGTTTCGATATAACCTTCTTTATCTCCTTGATGAGTATAGCTAATATTATCTGAATAACCACCTTTATTTGTAAAAAACATTCCTTTTTTAACTATATAAGTTTTTTTATCAAAAACTGATGGATCTGAAGCAGAAGTTACAGTAATTTCTACATTTCCTTCTTTTATAAAAGAAATCTTCCCATTTTCGTCTACTTTCGCAATTTCTTCATCACTAGATTTATAATTTAAACGAGGGTCAGCATTTTCAGGTGTTAATGTTACACTTATTATTGAATCTTCATTAACCCAGCCTACAATTTCTCCTTCACCATTTATTTTTATATTTGTAGGTTTATTAGCTTTAATAACAGTTATTTCTACTGATGTAAAAATCTTAGGATCTGAAGCTAAACTAATTTTAATTTCGGCTTTACCTTCACTAATTCCTGTTACTTTTCCACCATCAACTATAGCTACATTTTCGTTTGAACTAGACCAGATAACGTCACGTTTAGCTGTTCCTGAAACTAAAACTCTAATAACAATAGTATTTCCAACAGTTACTTCTTTAATAGTTGAAGTTACTTTAATTTGAACATTATTACTAGGCACATTAGGATTTGGTTCATTATTATTACATGAAACTATAATCGGAGTCGTACACAATAAAAAAGGTAACAACATAATACTTCTCTTTATTTTCATTGAATTTCCTCCCTGCGGTATAAAGAAACCGCTTACATTTGATTAATTTATAACATACTTTAACGTTAAAGTAAACATAAATTTAGTTATAATTAACATTTTTCTTTATCTTCCGACTAGAAAATAAGTGAGTTTAATTGAACGTAAAAAAAATTACATAATCTTTAAATTTTAATTATGTAATAGAATTTTTTATAGATATATAATTAATTATTAATTAAATTTAAATAAGCAACATACTTTGAAAATTATAACAAGCAATAGATGAAAATTAAATATGCTCCAAAATATAAATAAGTTCAGGTAAATTCGATTTAACCGTGTCATAGACAATTTTTACATCTACATCTCCATAATCATGAACGATACGATTTCTCAAACCTCTAATAGCATGCCAAGGTACTTCTTTATTTTTATTTTTAAAGTCCTCTGTTAACTTAGCGGAATTTTCAGAAATCTGTATTAAACGAAAAAATACTGAATCAAGAAGTACTTCGTCTTGCTCGAGTTCGGTACTATTATCAATATCTTTAGTATGATCAAGAACAAAATTAATATCCTTTATAATCTTTTTAAGAAAATAGTCATTTGTTTTAAAATCATCTATAAATTTTTATTCCATCCTTTAATATTTCATTTATAAGATTATTATTATCTTTAATCTGGTCTTGATTTAATAAATCAATTTTCTTTTTTAGATTTTCTCTAAGTACTTCAATTAATTCATAAAATTTTAGACCGGTGGCATCTGTATAAACCAATAAATCGACATCACTTGTTTCTTTTGCTTTACCTTTAGCATAAGACCCAAATAAATAACAATACTGGACCTTATATTTAATAAATATAGGTTCGCAAACTTTCTTAATTTGCTCTATAGTTAATATTCCGTGTGTTTCATCTATAAAGCCATATTGTTCCAATTTTTCTACTAAAAATTGATATTTTATAGTATTTTGATTTGCATCATCACGTTCATAATATTGATATGTGCGTAATGGTATTCCTAGATATTTTGCACATTCAACTTGTGTTATATTGTGACTCTTTCTCAATTGTTTTAACGTCATCATTTTCGCCTCATAACAATAATAACTTTTTTGCGTTAAAAATACAAGTCTGTTACGCAATTATTGCGTTATAAATTTATGATAAAAACGCAAGTGTGTTAGATAATTTATTGCAATAACATAATCAATATATACTATTAATTATTAATTAGATTTAAATTATATAAATCATTAATATCATATAAAATATATTTATCTTTATCTAAAGATGATCCATTTTTAGAAATAAAACCTAATTTATAATAATTAATATTTAAATTATTAAGTTGTTCTATTTCTTCATTTAATATTTTTTCTCCTATTATATCTTTAATAAATTTAACTTCATAAAATATATAACCATTATTATCAATAGTTACTACATCAAATTGTCCATTTATCCTTTTTTTAGGATCATCATATATATATGTTCCTATTTTATTAAAAATAGGAACATTTAATCCTAATCTATTTCTTAATATTAAATATTGTTTAGCTATATCTTCATATACATTAGGAATAAACTTTGTTTTAAAATCTTCTAATATATATGTATTAAAGAAATTAATAGGACCTAAAGCATCTCTATTTTCTATATTCATATAAATATATTTATAATAAAATCTAATAGGATTACTTTTAATATAATATAAAGATTTTCTATCACTATTAGAATTAATTGGTTTAATTTTAGTAATAATATCTAAACTTATTAATTTCTTTATAGCATTATTCATTGTTGCTGAATCTACATGAGCAAAATTAGCTATATCATTATTCTTCTTTTTACCTATAGCAATAGCATTTAATACTTCATTAGCACATGATATTTTACTTATTTCATTTTTAATAGATGCTAATATATTCATTTCTAAAGGTGAATTTTCTTTTATAGCTAAATCAATAATATTATCTAATATTGATTTATTAGAATCTATTAATGAATTGTAATAAGGTTCTCCACCAAATAATGAATATAACCATACCTTATCTTCATTATTAAAATTTTTATAATATAAACTAGATTCTAAATAATTATGCTCTTTTAAATCTATTACTAAATTAAATCTACCATATAATGGATTATTATATTCAATTATACTCTTCATTAAATCAATAGCAGATCCTGATATTATAAGTTTCATATTTGATGAATATTTATATTCATCAATTTTTTGTTGGATTATTGAATCTAATCCACTAACTCTTTCTTCTAAAAAAGTATATTCATCTAAAAATAATATTAAATCATTTTGAGAAAATAAAAATTCAAATAAATCTTCAATATTAGTAAATGAAATAAATTTATTATTAAAAATATCTCTAATTATTTTAGATAATTGTTCTAAAGTAGTTTCTACACTAATATTTTTACATTGATAAATAATTACTTTTTTATCTTTATATTTTTCTAATGCTTTTCTAATTAAAAAACTCTTACCAATTCTTCTTCTACCATAAACTAAGATATTTTGTTGCTTATCATTATCTAAAACTTCATAGATATTATTTAATTCTTTATTTCTACCATAAAATTGAAGCATATCATTTACCTCCATTAATCAAATAATATCAAAAGAAATTAACTAAATCAATATTTACTAAATCTACATTTAGTTAATTTATATTATTAAAATATTTAAAGAAGATTAAATTATCTAAATAGTTGGAATTGTGGCTTTTTTTAAGAAAATTTCACCTGTTTACAAATAATTATCAATAATATAATCAATTCTACGAATCATAAATAAGTAAGATATTTTTTTCAAAAATTTAAAAGAATAATTTACTTAATTACGATTATAATAATCTAAATATAGTAAATTAAAAGAAATTAATAATCATTCCACATATATCAAAAAATATCAATCTACAATTAATTTATTTTTACATTAAGAGAATTAATATTTTATTATTATAAAAAATACTTGATTATATCGTATATTTTAAAACTTTATATATAAAACTATTGACACTAATTTTAAATATAAATTGAATTAAGAATATAGCGAGATTATAATTAAATAGATAATTTGGGGGGTATATATGAAACATAAATTTTTATTAGTTTTATCATTAGTTAGTTTTTTGCCATTAACTACTATTAGTTCATGTCAAAATGTTGTTGAACCATCAGAATTTGAAAAAGAAACTAAGCAAATATATGAATTAGCTAAAGTAAATGGTTATGAAGGAACTTATGAAGAATGGTTAGAATCTATTAAAGGTAAAGATGGTGTAAGTATTACTAATATAGATAGTAATATTTGTGAAGATAATTATTTAATTATTACCATCACTTTATCTGATGGTAATAAAAAAGAAATTAAAATTAAATTAGTTGAAGGTCCAAAAGGTGATAAAGGAGATACAGGTGAACAAGGACCTAAAGGAGATACTGGTTCTCAAGGTGAACAAGGACCTAAAGGAGATACAGGTGCTCAAGGTCCTAAAGGGGATAAAGGCGATAACGGTAAAGATGGATCTAGTTTTTTAATAGGTAATAGTGATCCAAGTGATAATTTAGGTAATAATAATGATGTTTATTTAAATAATGTTAGTTATGATTTATTTAAAAAAGAAAATGGTACTTGGATTAAGATAGGTAATATTAAAGGTAAAGATGGTGAATCTACTTCTACTACTACTTACATCGTTAATTTAGATCTTAATGGTGGTAAATTAATAGATGAATCTATTCCTTTAACTTATAAAGTTAATAAAGGAGATTCTATTGTCTTACCAATAGTTACTAAAGATGGATATAACTTTAATGGATGGTTTACTGGTGATACAGTTAATGATACAAAATGGACTAATTATTTACCTATTACTAGTAATTTAAATTTAAAAGCTAATTTTTCTATTCAAAATAGAAAAATAGCATTTAATATTAATGGAAAAGATAAACTTATTGAAGTTAATAATGATCAAACATTATTAGATATTAATGATACAATATGTCAAGAATTAAAATGTAGTGGTGCTGATTATATTGCCGAAGTTTCTATAGAAATAGACGGAATTAATTATAGTTTATTTCCTATTTTAAATTTTAAAGAAATATTTGAAATGTATGGAGATACAATTACATTTAAATCTAATAGATTTTATTCTAAAACTGATGATTATTATTTAAAACGTTTTATAAAAGACTGTGTATATACTTATTTTGTTAAAATGTATGGTCGACCATCTAATTTAGGAAGAGTTTATTTAGAATCTACATTAGATAAAGAAGATTTAGATAAATATGATAATTTAACTGTTGATATAAATAATATTAATTCTTCTATTATTAACGCTTTAACATTTGCTAAAGAATTAGGAAATAAATATCATTATGATCAATATAATGAATTTAATAAAGCTATCGATACAAATATATATTATGCTTACGGAGATTATTTATCTTATACATTAGATGGTAAAGAAGTTAGAATTTATATGAATAAGCTTTATACTCAAGAATCTTATGATGAGTTAACTAAAGCTTTAGATGAGTATAAAAAGAAAATTAAAGATCAACAAATTGATGTTACTGGTGATAATCGTTCTCAATTAATAAATGAAGCAGTAATAATGTCTTATAAAATATTAAAATTAGATAAAACTATATCATTTAGCTTTTATGAATATACTAAACAATTGTATAAATCTAATTTAGACAGTATCAATAAATATAATTCTTCATATAATTTACCAAATTATGATGAAACTGCATTTATGAATGATTTAAATAAAGCTAATTTAGATAATTATGAAGCTAGTGATTATTTAGGTTATTACATAGCAAAGTCACAGATTGTTGGTGGAGGATTTATTAATCAAATTAGATATACAGCTAAAGTTTTAACTTATTTAAAAAATACTTATAATCTAACTTTAATTTCTAATACTTTTGGTAAAGATTCAGAAGTTTTAGCTAATAATTATCTTACTAGTAATAATGTTAATGATTTTATTAGTTTAGTATCTAGTACTGAATTTCAAAATTATTTTAACTCATTAAATTATATAGCTGATATATTAAGATATTATAAAGATATTGCAGTTTATCCTAGTGTTGAAGCTAGAAATGAATTTTATAGTAAAGCAGGTTCTTTAAGCAGTAGTTTAGGTAAATTTAATAATTATAATATTGAAGCCTCTGATGACGATATTATAAATACATCATATAAAGTAAAAAATGCTTATGATTATATAAAGGATAATTATTTTACTATTGATGGTAAAACTAATAAAAATATTAATGAATATGTTAAATCTTATTTAAACAGTTATAATCTAATTAATATTAATGTATATGAAGATGAGAAAGTAACTGCAATTTTTAATAAAACAAATCAGGCTTTAACAAATATGGATATTTCTAATACTAATGATGAACTATATATATTTAATAGTAAAACATTTGGTTATTATTTATTATCAGAGTATTTCTTATATTTTTACATCTGTCTAAATTCACTTAAAGATGATACAGTAACAAAAAGTTTTATTTATGAAGCTGATATTATTCATTCAATATATGGAATAGAAAATCTTATTAATTCCAATTCGTTTATAAAAGAGTATGAACGTCAAGATGCATTAACTGAATTTACAAATGATAAGACATCTTATGAGCAATTAGTTAATAAATATAATAATGCTAAATAAAAATAATAATTTATTCTAACTTAAAAGAGTGTTTAAATACACTCTTTTAATTATAAAAATCTACTTATTTTTATGAAAATCCCTTCAAAACTAAGCTATTTTTATAGAATTTAATAATTTAATATTATATAAACATTATCATATATATTGGTAAATATATTAAATTATCTTTATTAATTATTAATCTATTATTAGATAAGATATAGCCAAATTTAATATTATATCCTTTATTATTTATAAATTTATTAATAGCACTATGAATCGTATAATCTTTACCAGATTTTACTATTATTGGAGTAATAGATAAATTATCATAATTATCTATTAAGAAATCTACTTCTCCATTTGTTTTATTATCGTAATAAAACAAATTATATCCATGAGCTTTTAATTCACTAGCTACTACTAATTCATATACTGAACCTAAATTAATACTACATTCATCATCAAGTACTGCTTTTATATTATTTTTATATAATATGTTAGTTAATAAGCCTACATCATTTAAATATAATTTTGTTAGATTTTTACCACTTGATTGAATAAGAGGAAATACTGGATTAGATATTGCTTTTACTTCTAAAGCAATACCAGAATTAATTAAATAATCAAATTCATCAATATAACTTGAATATCTTTTTCCTTTAATATTTTCAATATCTTGTACTACTACTCTTTTCTTTTTATTTTCTAAATTAGAAGGAATTAAGTCATATATTCTTTTAATTTTTAATTTATGTCCTTTATCATATTTTGATGCATCATCTCTATAATAATCATGAATATCAGTTTGTATTTTACGTACTTCTACAATATTCTTTTTCTCTATGAAACTATTAACTGCATCAGGAAGTCCACCAATAAGTAAATATTTCTTAAATAAATCTAATAATTTATTATGACTAATTTCATCTAAACTTTCTAAATTATTAAATTTAATTCTAATTGAATTAATAGCATATTCATTAAATCCATTCGCTATTAAAAATTCTTCAAAATCTAAAGGATACATATGTATTACATCAATACTTCCCATTGGTATTGAAGGTGTTTTACTTAAAGTTACACCTAGTAAAGATCCACTACATATATAAGTAAAGTTATCATCTTGTTTTAAAAATTTAAGTAAAGTTAAAAATTGTGGATATTGTTGAATTTCATCAATGAAAATAAGTGTATTTTCTTTTTCTTTCATCTTATCTCCAGCAATCATACTTAATTGAAAATAAAAATCTTCTTTATTATTAACTTTTTCAAATAACTTATTTCCTAAATAATCTTCAACAAAATTTATTTCTATATAGTTAGTATATTTATCTTTTAATAATTCACTACCAACATATCTAATTATAAATGATTTACCAACTTGTCTAGCACCATCTATTATTATTATTTTATTTGAATTAGATTTTAAATAATCAGCTATTATTTTTTCAATTTTCCTATATAACATGATGATTTTTTTCCTTTCTTAAGTTCAAGATACACTTTTCCTATAAAAATTACAACCAAAATATACACTTTTCCTATAATTTTCAATATAAAAATTTACACTTTTCCTATTTCTATTAAAAATCGCACATTTTTTGATTCTATATTTATTTTTTGTCATTGGATAAGTCATAAAAAGTGTGCGCATGCACAAAATTATATGCTAAATATAATTTAAAAATAATAAACTTTTACTTAAAAGTAATATAAAATAATGCTTTTTAAAAATTTAAAAGCAGTAATTTTACAAAATCGCTAAATTATTTTAAGTAATTTTATATTAGGATTTATTTCGATAAAATCATTATATTCTTGTAAATCAGTGTCTCTACCAAAATTATTTCTATTAAATATAATTATTTTATCAAATACTTCTACTTTTTCTTTATATGTGCAGTTATTAAATTCAACAACCATGTCAATATCACTCTCGTTATGGTATTCATTTTCTTTTACTGATCCAAATAAATAAATACTTTTAATTTTCATATTATAGAAATATGCAAGATTTTGAGAATATATATCTTTAATTTTATTTAATAAATTTCTTTCATTTCTTTTAACTCTTTTAATCAAAATACCATTCACATAATAAGCTAAAGTAGATATGTTTTTAATGTTTCTTGTTTCTTTAAATAAATCATGAGGTAAAATAATCAGCGAATTATAATGTTGATTAATCATCATTTGCATAACTATAAATAGCAAAAATCCTTCTTCTTTCGAAAAGTAATTAATTTTATTAAAAATTGAAATAAAACCAAAAAGTGTATTTTCACAAGCAATTCCAGCATCAATAACTTTTATCGCTTCCGATTTAAAAATATCTATATTAAAAGTAAGTTTAAAATACGGAAGTGCTTCATAATAATTATGATAATCTTTGAAAGAAAACAAAATTTGATAAAATAAATAATATTTATGATATTTATTTAGAAAATCATTGATTCCTAATACTGCATTTTTAATGTCATTGTATTCGTTCAAATTAAAAAAATTAGTAAAATAGCTATTAATTACTTTGTAAGGATATGAGATATTTTGTATTAAATTTATTTGTTTTTCTTTTATCATACTTTAAAATTTTAATACTATTTTCACTTAAAATTAATCTGTATATAATGAATCTTTTTAAAGTGCTTACCAATCATAAGTGTAGTAAATGAGTAATCTACAGTTACATCAATATAATTAGTTTTCTTACCTTTATTAGTTAGATAGCAATAAATAAGTAACTTTTCATTATTAGTGGTAACAGGTAATTCACCATAGAACCATCCAAAAACTACTTTATCATATTTATTACCATTACAGTTAATATATGAAATATATTTACTAGTTTCGAAATATAATGGTAATTTTTCATCTATAGAAGAAGCAACATCTACAGTAATACCTATTTTTTTATTATCACGTTCAAAATATTCAATACTATAGTTAATATCATCTAAATCATAGGTCCGTTTATGACCTAATGGATAATACGTTCTATTATCACAAGACGAAACACTTAAAAGTAAAATGAGTGATAATAATATTTTTTTCTTCATATTATTCTACAAATCCCATGATTGTAAGAATTGCCGCATTGTGTTGAGCTAAATACTTATGACTATATTCACTTGCATAAATGTCATAATAATTCTTATACGAAACATTAGTTAAGTTATCTCTTGAAATGCCTTCCCATATTGCGTTAATTATATCATTATTTAAGGGTTTATTCCCCTTCATTACATCCATCGCTATCTCAAATACTGATGTAAAAAAATCAAAATACGGGGACTGACAATTTTTACATCTATCA
Organism: uncultured Bacilli bacterium; assembly: GCA_934168325.1. Taxonomy (GTDB): domain Bacteria; phylum Bacillota_I; class Bacilli_A; order RFN20; family CAG-826; genus Onthovivens. The sequence goes on along the minus strand of CAKPNG010000020.1, from coordinate 8,768 downwards.
TATATAGATGCCCCACAATTTCTTTCAATATAAGTCTTTTGCTTAAAACAAGGAAGATTTTCATCAGCAAAATTAATTTCAAAATCATGTTCAATTGCTCTTTGCTCATGTGTTGCTACAACGCCATCAAACGGGTATTTTCTTAAAAAATTCATACGTATTGAACCGCTAGAGCCAATCTTTACATATTCAAAAACATTTTTAGCAATATGCCCTGATGTTCCTGTAATTACTAATAATTGCGGTCTACTTGTCAAATTACCCCATCTATTTTTTAAATTATTATAGTAGTTATTCGAAACAAGAGTTTCTACTGATTCTTCATATCTTTTTAATATTTTAGGATTCTCATCAGTTATTATACCGCCAAGTTTTAATATTTTTAAAAGTCTATCAATATACAACAAATCTCTTCCAAAAGAAACTGGTTCATAAGGAGTCGATATAGAAACAATATTTTTAATTAAATTAGGTATTTCAATAGCTGTTTCAATATTAACTAATCCACCTTGGCTATGACCAACTAAATTTATATTAACATTAATGTCATAAGAATGTAGAGCATTGATTATATATTTTAATTTCTTCTTTTGATGTTCTATTGAATCAAAGCCATCATCAAAGTCTACACTGTTAGTTAAGCATGTTCTAACGTGTAAAACTTTATTAGGATTATCTTTTAAGATATCAATTATTTGGCGAATTATATTATTGAAATTGTTTTCTAGTTCGGTAGATTTGCCCATATACCCAGTTGTATTCAGTCCATAAAAATAACCTTTATCCGTATCAAATTTTGACATATCTATAAAAGAATCTATCAAATTTTTTACCTTCTGCTTTAAAAACCATATGTTTATTTCTTTTAAATTTTTCGATTTTAATAAAAGTATCATCGAAATGAGTATGATCGCTGCCTAGCCCTGCCTGATATAAAATTACAGTATATTTTTTATTATTAGTTGAACTCAAATTTTTATCCTCCTTTAAACATTAAAAATTTCAGCTAATTATTAATTTGTGCACATTTATTTGTTAAGTTCATTTTAACAAATGTTTATATTAAAGAAAACATAATTTTTCTATTAGAATATTTCTCTATAGGTACTGCACATTTTTTTGCTTATATATTTTATTTATGTTATACTTAAGTCATAGAAAATGTGCGACCGCACACATTTATATGTTAAGGAATGTATTATGTATATCTTAAGAAAATCATATTTGGAAAAATTAAAATCTTCAATTGGAAACGGATTGATTAAAATTATCACTGGACCTAGAAGGTCTGGTAAGTCTTTTCTTTTATTTCATATTTTTAAAGATTATCTTCTTTCTAACGGAATAAGAAATGATCACATTATTGAGTTATCACTTGACGATTTGAGAAATGTAAAATATAGAAATCCAATTGATTTAGCTAATTATTTCGAAAGCAAGATTAGAGATGATTCAAAATACTATTTTTTAATTGACGAAATTCAATTTTGTGAAAGTATTGATAATCCTTATTTCAAAGGATATAAAACAATTGATGGTAAAATACCAAAAATTACTTTTTATGATGTTTTAAATGGCTTTATCAATTTAAAAAATGTCGAAACTTTTGTAACCGGTAGTAATTCTCATATGTTATCAAATGATATTGCAACTGAATTTAGAGGCAGAGGATGGCAAATTAGAGTACATCCACTTACTTTTAAAGAATTTAAAGAGGCTAATGTTAATCTAAATACCGATAATTTGAGTTTGTGGAAACAATATTATCTCTACGGAGGGTTACCTCAAGTACTACTTTTACCTGACGAGCCATCTAAAAGAGAATATTTACTCCAAGTATTTAATAATACTTATATAAACGACATTATAGAAAGATATTCTTTAAAAAAAGATGAGGCTATTAAAGATGTTACTAAAATTATATCAACTAATGTTGGCTCAATTATTAATCCAATTAAAATTTCTAATACATTTAAATCAATATTAAATTATCCAATTTTACCATCTACGGTTACAAAATATATAGAGTACATGGAAGATTCATTTTTATTAAACTCTGTTTGTAGATATGATCTTACTGGTCGTAAATTCATTGGTGCATCATACAAATATTATTTTGAAGATATGGGTCTTCGTTACGCAGCTTCTAATTTTTTAGGTAAAGATCAGGAACCTCATTATATGGAAAATATTATATATAACGAACTTATATATAGAGGATATAAAGTATCAATAGGCTCAATGACTATTTTTGATCATTCAACTAATAAGACTATTAGACTTAATCTTGAAGTTGATTTTGTTGCTGAAAAATTTGATAAAATAGTTTATATTCAATCTGCTTTGTATATACAAGATGAGAATAAAATGGAACAGGAATTAAGACCATTAAAAAAAATTAATAACTCATTTAAAAAAGTATTAATAACTAAATATGGAGGTTATGGAACTTATGATGAAGATGGTATTCTTCATCTAAATCTATTTGATTTTTTATTAAACGAAAATTCTTTAGATTAAAATTCTAATAAATCTTCAATCTTACAACCAAGTACTTTAGCTAATCTATATAAAGTAATAGTTTGTGCTTTATTTATATCATTTCTTCTTTGTTCATACATTTGGATTGATCTAATATCGACATTAGCTAATTTAGATAATTCATTTTGAGATATACCTTTTGCTTCTCTAATCTTTTTTAAGTTAGTGATATGTTCTTTTTTAAAATAAGTTAAAGCAACATCAAAGAATTTAGAAATATCAGATTCATGTAAAGTAGGATATAGTCTTAATACTTCTTCTATAGGCAAATATTCATTAATTTTATAAAAAGAATAATTAGTTTTATATTGAAGATGAGTTAAAACCCAACCTGCCCAATAATATTGATTTCTTTTAATATTTTCTTTTTTTGATATTCTTTTTTTATCTTTATATATTTCTATTAAATAATCTAATCCAGAAGAATTTAAATATTTTGGATTACCTTTTTCTATTTCTTTAGCGACATTAGAATTAATAAATGTATTCCAAAATATTATAGGACTAATATTCAAATTATTAGCTTGTTCAAACATTATACCTATAGATGTAGATACATCATCTAAATATAAAATATTATATGATTTTATCTCCATCTTTTAGTCCTCTTCTTATAATATCTATAATAAATAAATCATTAACGATAATATTAGAATTTCTAATATTATCTATATAATTAGTTCTAGCTTTTTCATCTCTAGTTTTTCTTTTAATGAAGTATTCTAAACTATTAGCTATTTCAAAATTTTCAAAATGAAGTCTATTAAAAGCTAATTCACTTATAATTACTACTTGCTTACCTAATTCATCTAATGCCATGGCTTTATTTAGTTTTCTAACTGGAATAGTATTATTAATAAAATCTTTAGCAAAGCTAAAATGAGAATCATCTGCTCTAAATCCAATTACTATATCAAATTGATTTACATCAATATAAAAATTCTTTATTAAATAATCTTTAGCTAATATTGATATATCGTTACTTAAATCAAAAGTTCTATTTTTTAAAAGTATTGCAATCCAATTTAAAATAGAATATCTCTTATCAGTTAAATCTAATATTTTTAGATTAGTAATATCAACAGAATATTTATTACTAAAGCCATTAGATTCATTATTAGAACATGCCCATTCTTTTGCTAATTCATCATTTTCTGTACAATAAAAACCAAAACCATAATCATTTTCTTTTTTTCCTTTATGATAAATTGGCTTTTCTATAATATCTTTTGACCCATGATATAAAATTAATTTAGACATTATTCCTCCTATAATTAAGAAAATTATATCATTGCAATGATATATAATCAATTGAATGAAGTAAATATTGTATTATTGAACTATATATTTTTAAAAGTTTACTACCACCAAATTTTAAAAATCTAAATTGTCAATTAAATAATGAGATATTCTTTTTTTAATATCGCTATTATTTTCATTTTCATCAAAAATAAAGAATCGATTATTGTAATATATCAATTTTTCCTAATAAGAAATCTAATAAACTAGCATGTAAAATACCATTTTCATCATAAAAACTTGAAATGATATCATTTCTTATTATTACCTTCTTAAAAAAATCTTTAGTTAATCTAAATGAATCAAGTTCAGATTTCATTTTAGAATCTTCGTCAATCCTAAGGGCTGATTGAATATATATTTTATTATCAAAATTATTTACTATAAAATCTATCTCTTTTTGTTTATTTGCCCCACCTCTTCTATCTTCGACAACACCAATATCAACAGAATAACCACGCATAACGAGTTCATTATATATAATGTTTTCCATTATATGGCCTAGGTCATTTTGTCTATAATTTAATCTTGAATTTCTAAGACCTATATCTGTGTAATAATACTTATTTGGGTAATCAAAATAAGTTTTACCTTTTATATCAAATCTTTTAGCTTCAGATATTAAAAATGCATCTTTTAATTGATTTAAGTATCTTGTAATTAGTCCATCATCAATCTTACTTGATGTCTTAACATTAATTGAATTAGCTATATTTGAAGAATTAGTTAGTGAACTAATTTGAGAAGCTAAATAATTTAATATTTCTTCTAAAACATCTTCTCTTCTTATTTTCCCATGTTCAACCAAATCTTTTAAGTATAGTTCATTATATAAATTATCAAGATATTCTTTCTTTTCTTTGCCAGTCTTCAATTGTATTAATCCTGGCATTCCACCATATTGCATATATTCATCCAATAAATCACGTTTATCCATTTGCTTAAAAGAATAAATCTCTTTAAAAGAAAGTGGATATACTCTTATTTGACTAGATCTACCTCTAAATTCGGTGGCAATTTCGCTTGATAACATTTTAGAATTAGAACCAGTGACATAACAATCTAAATTTGGATACCCTTTTAATTCATTTAACATATCATAAATAGTTACAACAATGTCACTTTCTTTATCTTTTGCATTGTTAGTTAATTGAACTTCATCAATAAATAAATAATATTTGTTATCTTTATCTTTAGTAACTATATCTTCAACATAATCACATAAGAATATTGGATCTCTATATTTTAAATATTTTCTTTTATCTAATTCAATTTTTATAATTTTATTATCTTCAACTCCACTTTTAATCAAATAATCATAAAACAATTCAAATAGCAATGTAGATTTACCACATCTTCTAATACCTGTAATAATTTTGATGTTACCATCCCACATTCTTGAAATTATCTGATTTAAATAATATTCTCTATTTATCATATAAGTTGCTCCTTTTATATGAATATTACAACATTTTTGTCTTAACTTTCGCATTCATTGTATCATAAATTATTAATTAAAGTAATAAAAAATGTGCAAACGCACACTTTTATGTTCCTATACTTACATTTTATATATGTAAAAGACTGAAAATATTAATTATTTCTTATTTGCTAATATAGTCAATTCTTTTCCACCATAAGTAGATAAATCAAATGTATCATTAATACCGTAAATTTCATTATTAATCGACAAATTAACAAAGGTAGATTTATAAACATATTTAATATTAAATAAATTAAAATTAGATATAGATTCTGTCAATAAATAATAAGTAGTACTAGGTGAATCTGTATTATCTATAATATTTAATAAAGTATGATTATTATCAAATTGATAACTGACATCATATAAATTTAATATATTGTTATTAATTACTAATTCATTAGGATAAGTTTCTTTTAAATATTTAATACTTATTTTATCTATTTTAGAGATAGAACTATCTCTATTACTATTTAAACTCCATCCTTTAAATATAGTTTTATCATAACTTAATTTAGGTAAATCAAAATAACTATCTTCTTCTAATTCCTTATATTCTTTAATTAATTCATTAGATTTATATAATTTAACACTATAAGTATTATCTTTTACTTCTATTTCACTATTTTTAATTTCATATACTAAAAAAGAAGCATAACCAACTAAGCTAATAACTAATAAAGAAAGTGAAGCAATCAAACTATATCTAATAACTTTTTTCATAATTACCTCTTTAACAATAAACTAAACTTCTTATTAATTAATTCTTGTTTATGTTCAAGAATTAATTTATTAGAAAAACTAAATACTAAATCATAATTTTCTATTTGATCAAATGAATTAGTATTAATATCAATAGTAAAAGTAACAATACTATTATTAAATGTAATATTATTAGTAATAATATCAGTATTATTAAAACTTATATTATTTAAATATTTATTATCTTTAAATATATTAATATTATTAATTGATAATGCTCCTTTTAATGAAAAAATATAGCCAGTATTATCATCATTTTTGATTTTAAATTCATTATCTAAATTATTATTATTAATAATAATTTTATATTTTAATAAACCATTAATAGAACTATTATTATCATCATAATATAGATATTTACCCATTTTAAAATTAGTTTTAATAGGATTAATAGATATACCATCTATTCCTACTTTATAAGTTCCTACTCCAACATTAATATCTAATTCATCACTATTAATTTTAGTATAAACATAACTTCCTAAACCAACACTTAATATAGATATATTAGTTAATACACTAATTAAAGCTATTATTTTAATATTATTCTTAATCTTCATAGCTTATTAACCTCTTATAATAATAAAATTCTCATCATACATATAACCATTACTATCAAAATAATATAAACCTTCTTTTATATTATTTAGATTATTAGTATTACTTACATAATATGTAGTATCTTTAACTATATAACCTTCAATATTAGAATATTTATAATGATTATTATCTATAAATAATCCATAACCCACTCTAATACCATTAATGTATGTAGAATCTCCTTTATTATCTATATTAGCTATATAAACATTATCTCCATTATAATTACTAATAGTTTTATCTTCTTTAGAAATTAATCCATTATTATCAAAAGTATAATATCCACTAGGTAATAAAGAATTATTAATATCATTTACATCTATATAATATGTTCCATTTGTTAATAATGTATTGTCATTATTAACAAATACATAATTATAATCAGTAGAATTTAATGAATATTTATAAAAACCTCTTTCTTTAACTACTCCGTTATTAATAAAATAATATTTATTATCAGTTGGATTTAGATATGTATTAGTGTAGCCATAATCAAATATACCAGTATCATCTTTAAATTTGCATATCTTTATTTCATCATTATCTTCTACTTTCTTTAAACCTTTAAAATAATCACCACTTTTATAATCTATATAATATTTATCACCATTTAAAGAAGTCCATCCTCCATATATTGCATATGCTGTTAAATCTCTACTAGAAGATAATTGATAAGTCTTGCCAGAGTCAAATATACCTTCCCCTTCAATAATCCATTTTTTAACTTTATATCCATTATAAGTAAAGTTATTAAACTGAGTATCAGTAGTTGAAGGAAATATAAAATCTTCTCCTGAATTATATTCTTTTTCGACTTTTAAAGAAGAATTATTACTATCAGCAAAAGTTATTTTATATGAACTAATCAAACTAGATTTTTTCATCCATTTATTTTGAACTTTATCAAAATGAATTGTATTGCCTGTTAGTGGCTTTTCTTCTAACAAATTACAATAAGTATCTGTAGTAGATTCTAATTCACTAGTTGAATTTCTTAAATAAAGCGGATATAAAGTATTTTGTTCAACTCCATTATCCCAATTAAATTGTTGAATTGCTTTTTGATCATCCAAATTCCCATTAAAAATAATTTTGCCAGTACCATTACTCGAAAAAACATTTGCATAATTGTTAGTTCCGTTTGTTGTGTAAATGCCTCCACTATCAGATATATTTAAAGTTCCATTTATATCTAACTTAGAATTAATTAAATCATCACTTGTACGACCATAATTTCGTGTTGGTGAATAAAAAAGAGGAACCAAATCACCTTTATAATTAATTTTATTAATATTATCAGTATATGGGAGACTATATTTTTTACCTATCCAACTATTTCTATCATACATATAAATATTTGTGCCTGAATTTATATTAACTGTTGCTCCTTCTTCTATTATAAGTTCTGATCCAGGCAAAAATATTAAATCCTGATTTATGTTTACTGTAACACCACTTTTAATTCTTAATGACATGTTACTTGGTATCGGTAATTGATATATCTTCGATTCTATGCCTTTTCCAGCGACACTAAGAGAAATTGATGATATATTTGCACTTCCGCTATTTAAAGTATAGTAAATACGATCTTCATTTTTTTCATATTTCCTTTCTAATATTGCATCATTACTAAGTTTAAATAATCCAGTTTCGTTACTATTATTCAAAGAACTAATAAATGGAAATATTGTTTTAACGTCATTTAAAAATCTTACATTAAATCCTGTACTAACTTTTTCCGTTACGTTACCAATAAATTGAATTCTAGATTCAACATTTTGAATATAGTATTGATTAAATGGAAATACTTTTTTTAAACAGTCACTAGTTTTAGTACCGCCTTTAAAATCACCAATTTGAAAAAATTCATTTATAGATGAATTACTATCTAATTTTACTAAACCATCACCTGTTATATAACCATAAGCAAATAATTTAGAGCCGGTTTTCATTACAATGCAAGAATTTTCGCCAAGTAACTTGATATGCCCACTTTGTTTTGAAGGCCCGTCTTTTGCATTAGTACACTAGAAATATTCCGCTTGTAATTAATAATTGTAATAATTTTAATGCTTATACATAT
>CAKPNG010000019.1 GCA_934168325.1 uncultured Bacilli bacterium | reverse complement strand
GAAACAAAATGATATTAAAAGCAAAGAAAATAAGGGCAATTCTAAAAATTGTCTACAAAACGTTGACTAGTGCATATAATGTCTGTAGTTTTTCCAACCTCTCACTCCATAGCATCTTCCCTTGTACATTTTTATTTACTTTGATAAGTAATATTTCTATTCTTATCTATAATTGTAGTGATACAAATGTTTAAATCTAATAGCTTATTACAAATTATATCAACTTTTCTTTTAGTTATTGTATACATTGACATAGTTAATTTTTTATTTTTCATATTTCTAAATTGCTTTGAATAATCTTTACAAAAAACTTTACCATTTTTATATATAAATTTTATCATTACTGAATACTTGTTATTTTCCCATTCAGTAAATACTATTGCTATTCTCTCTAAATCTTTTACATTAAATTTCTTAAATCTAAAGTTAGGTAAAAATAATACGGATCCCTTTTTTGTGATAATCATTCCATTTAATGATGTAATTATTACTCCAATTAAGATAATTGCTGATAAAATTGGCCAAAATATCTTAATAAATATCGGCATTTTTGACCAATAAGCAAACACTAAATATGAAAAAGGAACGATTATCATCATCAGTAACACTAATAATAGAACTATTATTCCTTTGTTAATAAATGATAACCATTTATTTTTATAAGTCATTAAACCATTGTTTGACATCATCTAACCAACCCCACTTTTCATTTGTACAATCGATAAGCCATGTAACTCCAGCTGATACAAATGGAGCAATAAATACTTCAACACCAGGAATTAATGATACCAATGCGCCAACACCATAACCAATTCCAAATGTCCCTGATGCATTAGTAACGCCTAAAACATTGCCTAAAAAATCTCTAACATAATAATAAATTGATGTATTATCTTTAATATAGCCGCATAGAATATCATTTTCACCGTATAAAAATTTAGCTCATAAGCATCATTTATTTTTTATTACTTTCATATATAAAATTATGCCCTATTCCATATGTGTTTACTTTTCTTGTTTTAATTCCAGAATCATCATATTCATATCAAAATTTAGTAAAAAGAATTTAAGATTTTATGCTTTGTTTCTTTTGTTTAATTATAAAATTATTTGCATTAAACTTCTATAAAATTTAACATAAAGTTCGTCTTTTTCCAACTTTGCACTTTAGATTCATCCTTTAAAAAGTTCTATAAACGGCTAAAAGTTAAGAAAAAAAGTTCTATAAACGGATAAAACTCAGCAAAAAAAGTTCTATAAACGGACAAAAGTTAAAATTATTAGATTAAAATTAGTAATTCACATAATAAAAAACTATAATTTTTAAATAAAAGCACTGCAAAATCTCACTATTTTTTAGAAAAGCAAAAACATGACTCAATTAAGCCATGCTTTTTTTACTTACAATTATTTAAATAAAGAATTATTTATCTTCAGGTTTATCTTCTAAAGTTAAATCAAAATCTCCAAGATGTTTCATCTTGAAACCATTCTTTTTATATTCTTCATAATCAAATGCTTCTAATTCATCAATTGCTAATTTATGGAATTCATAGAAATTATGCCACCAAGTTTGATCACTTCCTAAAGAAGCACTTAAATAAGCATCAGCAATATCACAACCCATAGCAGGAGCAACATAGAAAGCACCCATTGCTAAAACATTAACACCATTTCCAGTAATAGCTCTACGAGCAGCAGGAACTGATTCAACTACACCAGCATGAACATGTGGACATTTACTAGCAGCGATATGAATTCCCATACCTGTTCCACAGAAAATTAATGCTCTTTCATATTCGCCTTCACTAATTTTACTACCGACTCTAAGTCCTACTCTATGGAACATATTTTCAGTATTATTATCATTAGGATCAGTTACACCTAAATCTTCAATTTTCCAACCCTTCTTTCTTAAATGAGCACAAACTGCCTCTTTTAATGGATAACCAGCAAAATCTGCACCAACAACTAAATATTTATCCTTTACTGTTTTCATAAAATAACCTCCTATAAACAATAAATTTATTTATTTAAGTTTCTTACTTTTTTATTAAGTAATAAAACTAATAGACCTATTAAACTAACACTACTTAATATAATACTTGTAGTAACTATAGAACCACCACAACCTTTATTTTTATTATCATCAACAATTGGTTTTTCTTCTTTTTCTTTTATTTTAGCTTCAATTAAATAAGAATAACGAATTATATCATCAGATTTATATTTAATTGATAAATAAGTTTTACCATTATTAATATAAATAGTTTCGATATTACCTTTAGATTTAGTAATTTCGCCATTATATTTAACTAAATTAATATCAATTTCATCATTAACTTTAAAATCAGGTAATTCATTAAATTCATCTAAGGTAATATATTGAACTTTAGTTCCAAAATAATCAGCTTTATTATTAGTCATACCAGTGAAACCATTATTAATAGCATCATCAATACTAGCTTCATTATCCATAGTCCAATACCAACCAACTATTCCTCTATCCCTTAAATACTTCTCATTTAATAATTTATTACCATATGGAGTATCAATTACATTACCATATTTTCCCATTCTTTCTAAATTCTCAATAAAATTACCACTATTTAAAGTATTTAAATCAGCACAAGGTATTTCACAAGCTCTAGCGTGAGCTTCTTTACATTGATTTCTATAAAAAGAAATAAATACTAAACGATCTTTTAAAGTTGGATAATCATTACCCAAAGCATTATTAATAACTGTAATTGCATCACTATTTTGAGTTTTTAATTCGCAAACCAAGATAGTACCTTTTTTGTCTTCTTTTAATATATCAAATATTTCATATAAATCAGGAACCTTTTCATTAGGTGTAAATAAATCTAAATCATATTCTCTTACTTCATCAAATGTTGATCCTTCAATTAATGTATTTTTAGGAGCATTTGTAGTTCTAGATAAATCATTATCATGGCTTACCATTAAATGTCTATCTTTAGTTAAATAAACATCAAGTTCAAGATGAGTTGCACCTTTTTCAATTGCTGCTTTAACTCCACTTATACTATTTTCATTATAGCTTTTTGGTAATCCTCTATGAGCAATATTATAAGGTGAACGAGTTAAAATAGTTCCATTATTATCTACTTTATAAGATTCTAATTTATTATAAACTTTATTAAAATCATCACTTACAATCCCATAAGTTCCACTAAATATTACATTATGAATATTATCTTCACTAGTAGAATCTAAATTAGTCCAAACAGTTTTCATTCTTGAATGTAAGTAATTAATATTTTCATAAGTTGATAATTTTTCACTAAGTAAAATAGTAGGACAATTGTTAATATTAGATTCAAAATATAAATCTTTAATAGATGAATTTAACTCATTTACTTCTAAAATCCCTCTAGAATAAGGATATTTTTCACGAATTTCTTTTATATAACTAGCTTTACTACTTAATGCACTAACGTCAACCAATTTACGATCATTATTTAAAAAATCAATTAAAGCATCTTTAGATTCTATATCTTCTACTTTAAAAATAGGTATCACTTTATGCTTTAAATATTTATCAATTACATTACTAGCACTATCAATAACGTTACCATCTTTATCAATAATATTTTTATCTTTATTAAAATTTAATATAACATTACTAGGTAATTTATTACTATTAGCAATAGTATTTAAATCATTAATATTATTAATTCTAGCAATATTAGTAGGTCCATTAACAATATTAGTATCAGCTTGATAAGTATCAACTAAAGTTTCATCACTATCAATAGTAGTATCTTCTGCACTAGGAATAATATTAATCTTTTTAATATTTAAAGTCGATCTATTTACAATAAGAGAAAATCCCCCTTCATCATATAAAGATCCTAAACTATTATTAGCTTCATTAGTATCCCAACTAACTATTTCTTTACCATCCATATAGTGAGTAGCAATACTACCTTTCATCTTAATCTTTAAAGTATGTAAATTTCTATCAGTTAAGGCAATATTTCCACTAGTAGCAGTATCATGAAATCCCTTATTCTTATCGATATAAGAATAAGCACTTTGCCCATTTTGAGTTCTATAATTCATTAAATAACCAGTTAAATTATTACCTACCATCTTAGAATGATAAACAATGCCAATCCATCTAGCACCATCAGCCCAATCAGTCATTTTAAAAGTCATTGTAAATGTAAAATCTTTATAGGTATTACCAACATTAAGGTTATATACACTACCATAATATTTATCATTACTAACACCTTTAGTTTTATCATGACTTATAACTAAATAATCTTCATTAATTGATGTTTTAGTATTACTAACATCACTTTGATTATATAATTCCCAACTTGTTGGAACTTTATCAAAATTCTCATAAGTAACACTACTAGTAACTAATGCATCTTTATTATTAATAATAATTTCGTTATCTATTTTATTAATATTCTTATTAGAATAAGTAAAAACCAAACTAGATAAAATTAATGTAGATATAAATAATTTCTTCATATTAATTTACTCCTTCTTTAGAAAACATATAAGTTCCTTCATTAACAACATATTCTTTATTATCTATTTTAATATGAGCAATTGTATCTTTAGGAATCTCAATTTCATATATTGTAGCATTATCTTGAAAATACCATCTTACATGCAATAACCCTCTAGAAGTCATATATTTTATATCTAAATGACCCAGTCTAGTATCAACATGTGGATTAATTTCAATCTCTTTATAATCTTCTTTTATAACTTTAATTCCACCAGCACCACCATAAATCCAATCAATAACAGCACCATAAGAATAATGATTAAAAGAATTCATAATAGGACTCCATAACTTACCATCTTCACTAATTCCATCATAATGTTCCCAAATAGTGGTAGCACCATTATTAATAGAATATAACCAAGAAGGTTTCTTCTCTTGTAGTAATAAATTATAAGCAATATCACTTCTACCATTATCAGTCAAAGCATGTAATAAATAAGGAGTACCTAAAAATCCAGTAGTCATTCTCATGCCATTATCTTTAATAAGATCAACTAAAGCATTTGTTAATTTCTCTTTATCTTTTTCTTCACATAAAGAAAAATGAAGAATTAAAGCAATTGCAGCTTGAGTAAAATTAGTAGATTTTTCAGGTTGAGAATGTTCAATTGCTCTTTCTCCTATTGGTAAGCCATCTTTTAAGAAAGTCTTTTGAAATTCTTTAACAATATTTTTATATAAATCTTCATAATCTGATACATCTATATTTAATATATGACCAGTCTTTATTAATATATCAACAGAATTAGCATAAAATGCACTAGCTACAATAAATAAATTAGTAGCTCCAAAAAATGAGCCATAAGGAGAATCAGTACCAACCCAATCCCCAAAATGAAAACCACTATCAAATAAATAAGGATTATCACCAGTATTTTTAATATAATCTACCCATTTCTTCATCATATTAAATGAATCTTTTAAAATAGATTTATCGCCATAAGTCATGTAAATTTCATAAGGGCAAATAGTACACGCATCAGCCCAACCACTACTTATTTCAACTTCATGACCTGGAATAGTAGGACAAACTCCTTCAATAGATCCATCTATATGTTGATCAAGAGCTAAATCATGTAACCACTTCTTAAAGAACTTTAAAGTATTAAAATTAATTGAAGCAGTTTTAACAAATACTTGAGCATCTCCTAACCATCCTAATCTTTCATCCCTTTGAGGACAATCAGTTGGAACATCTAAATAATTACTTAATTGACCATATATTGTATTGTGATATAGTTGATTAATTTTTTCATTTCCAGTGTCAATATAACATGTTCTTTTCATATTAGAATGAATAGCATGGGCTCTAATATTATCAATAGAAAAATAATCTGGATATTCTATTAATTTTATATATCTAAGGCCTTCAAAAGAGAATAATGGAAGTAAAATATTTTCTCCATCTTTTAAAGTATATTCAAATAAAGATTTAGCTTCTCGATAATTTTCATTATAAAAATTTCCAGATTTATCTAGGATTTCTGCAGGGATAAATGAAATTTTATCACCTTTTTTACCATTTATTCTAATCTCAATATTACCAGCAAAATTTTGACCAAAATCAATTAAAGTATTATTTAAATTATCTTTAAACATCTTACGAGGATATATTATTTCTTTTCTAATAATATCTTCACCTTCTTGTTTAATAACCTTAATATTAGATGTAGATTCAATGACTTTACCTATATAATTAATACCTAAATTAAGATCTTGAATTTCCCCATTATAAATGTCACTAGAAACAATATGGGTGCTATAAACATCCCAACTAGAATCAGTTCTAATATAGTCTTTAGTTCCATCTTTATAAATAATTTCTATTTTAGCTTTTAATAAAGGTCTATCAATATAAGGATGTTTACTCCAACCAAAAGAATCGGCACTAGCCCATCCTCTACCGATTAAAACTTTAATTTCATTATGACCATTATTAATTAAATTAGTTATATCATAGCTTTGATATTGAACTCTTTTTAAATAATCAGTCCAACCAGGCATAAATAAATTATTAGTAACTATTTTGTTATTAATATAAGGATAATATAATCCAATACAAGTAATATTTAATTTAACTTTTTTAATATCTTTCTTTAATAAGAATTCTTTATTAAAGGAAGGTAATGTTTTTAAAGAATCAAAATCTGTTGTAATCCATTTAGATTTATTCATCTTTCTTTCCCCTTTTATATATTATTTAATTAATTTAGTAGATACTTCATCAAACAGATGTAAGAAATCTAAATTAAATCCAAATTCAATCTTATCACCAATCTTAATGTTATCATTACCTTGAGTCTTAGCGATTAATTCCTTATCACCCATATTGAAATGTACATAATATTCATGACCTAATAATTCACTAACAATGACTTCAGCAATAAATGATTTACTTAAATGATGTTTACTAGTTTTATCTTCAAGTCTAACAATATCTTCAGGTCTAATACCCATCTTTAATACATGAGTTTTAGTTTTAATAATTTCTTCATATTGTTCTTTCTTATGATTAAGTCTTTTTAATAAGATAATATTATATTGATAATGATTTGTATCATTTAATAATTCATTCTTGCTAGGTTTAACTTGTTTATTCTTTAAATTTTCTTGATAAGTTTCATAAGCTTTAACTTCTTCCGTAATAGAATTAATTTCATCATTAATAGACTCTAATTCATTTTTATAAAATTCATCATGAGCTTTAATAAATTCATCACTTAATTTTAATTCATAATCTTTAGCAATCTTTAAAGTACCATTATTATAATTAACATCCATTATATTCATAGCTGGACTTCCAATAAATGTAGCAACAAAGATATTAGCAGGATGATTATAAATTTCTTTAGGCTCACCAATTTGTTGAATATAACCTTTAGACATAACTACGATTCTACTAGCCATAGTCATAGCTTCAGTTTGATCATGAGTAACATAAATTGTAGTAGTCTTAAGTTCATTATGTAATTTAACAATTTCACTTCTCATTTGAACACGAAGTTTAGCATCAAGATTACTTAAAGGTTCATCCATTAAGAATAATTTAGAATTTCTAACAATAGCTCTTCCTAAAGCAACTCTTTGACATTGACCACCACTAAGAGCATTAGGTTTTCTATCTAAATAATCAGTTAAATCAAGAATTTTAGCAGCTCTTTCAACTTGAAGTCTAACATCACGTTTACTTAAATGTTTATTATCATAGATTGGTACTAAATTATTTTCATAATAATCTAAAGCTTTATTAGTACGTTCGATACTTTCGTTGGCTAAAACTTGATTCTTTAAATTTTGAGATAATAAATTTTTAGTAGTTTCAACTTCTAAAGGTTTAGAATTTAATTTTTCATTTAATTTAATTTCTTCTTTCTTTAATTCGTTTAAAGAACGTTCATAATATCTTTTATCTTTTTTAATTTTACGAATAGTAGCGTAATCTATTCCAGGAATTGGAGTATTTTTAATAGTTTGTAATACTTCAGATTCTTTATCTAAATCAGCTTTAAGTTCATCATATTTTGCTTGAAGTTCATGGACTTTTTCTTTTAAAACCTCATTATCATCTTTTAAAAGTTTCTTACTATTTAATCCAAGTTCATCTTTTACACTATCTACTACTTTTTCTTTTTCTTTTACTATTTTTAATTGATCATTATATTTTTTCTTATCAATTCTTAAAGTAGGCACTTTTCTAATTTTTAAACCAAAAGCAATATTATCAAAAACAGTCATATGTGGATAAAGAGCATAACTTTGGAAAACCATTGCAATATCTCTATCTTTTGGTTGCAAATCATTAGCATACATACTATTTATAAATAAATCACCATAAGTAATGTCTTCTAAACCAGCAATCATTCTTAAAGTTGTTGATTTACCACAGCCAGATGGACCAACAAATACGATAAATTCTTCTGGTTTAATATCTAAATTAAAATTATAAACAGCTTGAACATGATTATCATAAATTTTATTAACATTTCTTAAAGAAACAAAAGCACCTTCAGGACATACTTTATCTTCTTTACTATGTTGATATTCCCTTTTAATTACTTCATCATGAATTCTTTTTCTTTCTTTGTTTACTAATTTTTCTTCTTTTGATACTTTTTTAAATAAAGGCATAACTTATTCTCCTATTTTAGTCGTTAAGGAGTTGACACATAATATTTCCTATAGAACTTCCTTCACTAGGTCCAACGACTACTTTCTTTTTAGTTAATTCTTCTGTTAAAGAATTTAAAAATTTATTTTTACTTCCACCACCAAAAATAATTATCTTTTCATATTTTTGATTAGTTAAGTTTTCAATATTATCAATAGCTTTTTTATAACAATGAGCTAAAGAATTATAGATACAGAAATATAATTCATTTAAATTTTGAGGTGGAATTATATTACGATCTTTAAAATATTTAATAATTTCATCTTTCATTGAATTTGTTGATAAGAAATTAGGCAAACTTGCATCAAATATTTCTTTATAATTGCTACCTAATTTAGCACGTTCAACAACTTCAGTAATTGGTAATTTTTCACATTCATTATTTAATGTATTAATTAAAAACATACCAACAATATTTTGTAAGAATCTAACTTCACCAACACCATTAAGTTCATTAGTAAATCCTTGTTCATAGCAAGAAATTCTACTATCATAATTTTTTCTTAATACACCTAATAAAGACCATGTACCACTTGATAAGAATAATTCATTTAATTTTACTTTACTACCGAATACTCCAGTACCAGTATCATGAGAAATTATATTGATAACTTTAAGATTATAACCAATCTCATTTTCTACGCTTTTTTTCAAAAACCCTACTAATTCCCCATTATTTTTAAAATTTGCAAAATTTTTTTTCTTTAATCCAAGTAGATTTAAGATGTCATTATCATAATCAAATGTATCTTTATTAATAAGTCCACTAGTAGATGCAATTGATAATTCATTATATTTAACACCTGTTAATAGATAGCCTAAATAACATGGTAAGAACATAATTGTCTTGATTTTTTCTAATAAGCCTTTTTCTTTATCATCATATAATTGATATAAAGTATTAAATAATTGAGGATATACACCAGTTTTTGAATATAGCTCTTCAATAGACATATGTTTTTCAAAATCTAATTTACTTTTAATAGTTCTACTATCTCTATATGAATGAATATCTCTTACTAATTCATCATTTTTATCAAGTAAAGCATAATCAACACCAAATGTATCAATTCCTAAACTTACTGGAATTTTATCAATTTCTTTACATTTTTTTAGCATTTCAATAATGCTTCTATATATTTTAGCAATATCCCAAAATAAAGAATTTTCTCTTTTAATTAAATAATTATCAAAACGATAAACTTCTTCTAAAATAATTTCATTATTTTCAATATGCCCTAGCATTCCCCTACCACTAGTAGCACCAATGTCAATTGCTAAATAATACTTCATAATTAATCTAAATATCCTTTTCTAGGAACTCCTCCATAAAACTTAGCAATGCCTTTTAAATTCTCATCGCTAATAGTATTAATTTCCTTAAACTGACGATATTTTAACCATACATCTGCTGCTTTTTCAACAGTTTCTATTAATCCAAAAGCTTCATCAATTGTTTCACCAACACCATAGATTCCATGTAATCCCCAAACAACAAGTCGACGATCAACCATCTTTTCAGCTGTAGCTACTCCAATTTCATAAGTTCCACATTGCATCCAAGGTAATAAACCAATACCTTCAGGGAATACAACTATACATTCTGTCATAACTTTCCAAAGTTCTTTTGTAAATACTTTCTCATCATTTGGTAAGATATGAGTCATTGCTAATGTACATGTTGGGTGAGAATGAATTACGACATGATGATTTGGATTAACTCTAAGTCTTTGAATGTGGCACATTAAGTGAGCATATGTTTCACTAGTAGATTTTCCACCATCTTTATATCCCCAAATAAGTTCAGCATTTTTCCCATCTTCACTTACTCTAAAAATACCTAAATTTGTTTCTGGATCATTTTTAGTATTTCTAAAATATTTACCAGTGCCAGTAGCTAAAAAGTATCTTCCTTTAACTTCACTAGCATCAAAATTTAATGGATAAGTACGCAAAACCTTACTTAAATCTAAATATTCTTTTAATTCTTCTTCATCTAATAAGTATGAGACGTTGCCACCATTTCTTTCATCCCAACCTAATAAATACATTCTATCAATAATTTCTGCAACTTCTTTTAATACTTTATAATCTAATATATTTTTCATAAAAATCACCTGCTTTCAACTTTATAAAATAGTTTTTAATATATGTTTACCACCATCTAAAACAAATTCATTTCCTTGAACTTTTTTACCATCTAAACTAATAATTTCTTTATTAACTATTAATTTAGCTTGAGTATTAGTAGGTACGTCATATTCATAATTAATTAATTTATTATTAAAATCTTTGTTCCAATTAACTTTAATTAAACCTTTAATGGTTTTAAATTCACCACTAGCATAATCTAAACTATCTGGAACATAGGTATGTAATGTGACATCACTAGCACCATTTCCATCAACTTGAATACCTAAGAAATAATGATAGAAAATAGCATCATAACTACCAAACATTGGGTGATCAAATGAATGCATTTCGTTTTGCATCTCTTTTTCCCATCTTTCCCAAACAGTTGTAGCACCACTATCAACCATATATCCCCAACCAGGATATTCTTTATTAGTTAATACTTTGATTGCTAAATCACTATATCCATATTCAGCTAATAAATAGAAAACATGTCTATATCCTTGATTACCACATGTAATATGATAATTATTATCAATAATATCTTTTACGATATGTTTAACAACTAATTCTTTGTTATCATCTTCACAAATTCCAAGCCATACTGGCATAGCATTTTCACATTGAGTATTATTACAATAATAACCTTCTTGATGATAATATTTTTTATTTAATGCATCTTTAGACATCTTTGCTAAAGAGCTATATTTTTCAAAATCCTTGCAGTTTCCACATATTTTTGCTAATTTTGCAATAGTTATTAAATGCCAATATAAGAACATACTAGAAACAAATATTCCATCACTAACACTATTTTTAAGAGTCATAGGTGGAACCCAATCAGCATAATAATAGTAATCCATTATGAAATCTTTTTGTCTAGTTAATAAATATTCAACCCATTTCTTATGGCCTTCATATTCTTTTTTAACTAAAGCGTCATCACCATAATATTTATATGCACTAAGAGCTAATAATAAATATGAAACAGTAGTCGTATCAGCTGGTTGACCTCCAGTATAATAAGGAGCAGTATCACCAATACATCCTTCTTCATTTTGAGTTTCATATATATCATGAACAACTTTATTATATAAACGATCCATATCGAAATTATAATTAGATTGGAAAACACGACTTGAAACATCATTTAACCAGCCAAATCTTTCATCTCTTTGTGGACAATCTGTCATGATTGAATATTGATTATTTTGTTCTGTAATAACTGCCATATAATGTAATTTATTTAAAATTTCATTACTACAATTAAATTTACCAACAACTTTAATATCGCTATGAACATGTTTTCCAGTTACTTCAATAACTTCAACATCTCCTTCTAAAATAGCTTCAACATATTGGAAACCGTGATAAGTAAATCTAGGAGAATAAATTTCAATACCTTCACCTTTTAATATATATGTATCACTACATCTAGCGCTTCTTAAATTTAATTGATTTACATGGCCATCTTCTTTAATACCTTCAGCATAAAGAAGAGTAACTTTACTGCCTTCTTTACCTTTAACTTTAATTTCAACCCATCCAGCCATATTTTGACCTAAGTCATAAACTATATGAGTTTTATCAATTATATTCTTAGATTTAGTTTTGAATTCATTTAATACTTTAATTGGATTAACTTCTTGAGGTGTTAATTTTCCAGATGGAATTTGAGTTAATATTGTATACATCCATCCATTAGCCCATGTAGGTTGAAATTCTAAACTTGTCCAATTAGGATAAGTTTTCTTTTCAAGACGAGCATCATAAACTTCTCCACCATAAATAGAATTATCTAAAACAGGGGAACCACTAACCCACCATCCATGATTACAATCACTATGATCTTCATAAATTTCACCATCTTTATATTCAATATATAATTCAAGTAATAATTTACGGTCACCATACCAACCATAACCAACTTCAACACCCATAACATTATCTTCATTAGATAAATATTCTTCTATTTTATAAGTATCAAATAAAAGAGTTTTATCATAATTAGTAACGCCAGGATTTAAAACTTTATCACCAACTTTTTTACCATTTAAATAAAATTCATGATAACCAATACCACAAATATAACAACGTGCTTTTTTAATTTCTTTATTTTTAAGTTTAAATTGTTTTCTAAAATATAATGTACCACCATTAAAATTATTAGGAATAGATGTCCATTTACCTAACCATTCATTATCTTTTAATGTAGTTTCAAAATAAGTATTAAAATAATCTACTTCATTATTATTAGATTTAACAATTACTTTTACTAATATTACACTCCTAGAAGGTAGCTCAGAGCTACCTTCATAAGAGATATTAGTCATTTGATTACTATTTATAATTTTAGAATCCCATAAAATTGTGCCATCTTCTAAACTACATATAATTTGATATGATTCTTGTTTAGAATTTGAACCATTTTCATAGCACCATGAAAAACTAGGCTTTCCACTAATAGTAATAGGTTCAATCATATAATTAACTTTAACTTCTTTTAACTTAAACATATATAATTCCTTTATAAATAATAATCTTTTAATAAACTTTTAAATTTTATTTATCTTCTTTTCTTTTCTTATAAGAAATAGTAAGAGTAGTACCAACACCAAGTAATGCTAATGTTGATAAGATAGCTGATGTAGCAATAATACTACCTCCACATCCACCTTTTTTATCTGTTGGTTCTGTATTTGGTTTATCAGGAGCTTTTTCACCTTCTTTAACAGTAACAACACATGTACCAGTCTTTGTTTTTGATGGATCATCTTCATCTTTTAATGTAATAGTAATTGTAGCAGTACCTTTTTTAATACCTCTTACAACACCATAAGCATTGACTGTAGCTACACTTTCATCACTTGAAGTAAAGCTAAATACACCTTGAGTAGCATTATCTGGAATTCTCTTAGCTTTAATAGTTCCATTCTTTCCTTCTTCAATTTCAAGAGTTGGAGTAAGAACTTCCATATCAGTATATTCAATCCAAGATGTCCAAACTGAACCAGTATATTTATAAACTAATGTTTCAGTAACATAACCTTCGATAATATATTCACCATCGCCGACTGCTTTATCTTGTTCACCTTTTCCACCAGTCCATTTATATAGAGGAGTATCTTTTTCCATCTTTAATAAATCACCAGTTTGATAATATCCTTCAGCATTATAATTATCTGCATTAATAGCAGCATGAGTAACATTACCTTTAGCATCTTTAACTTCATTTAAGAATTCAGGGAAGATAACGATATTAGTAGCTAATTGATATCCGCCAGTAATCTTAACTTCTGTGCCATCTTTTCTTGTATAAGAAATCTTTGGATATTGAGAAGCTAGTGCATCTAATTCAGATTGATTATTTCCAGTAATATTAACTGCATTTGTACAAGTATTTGGGAATTGGAAGAATACTGCGTAATTAAACCAATCAACAATAGCTACTTCACTTGGTTTTTGATCATAATATTCATAAACTTCAACGCTAATAGTTGCAGTATAAGTTTTACCATCAACAGTAACTTCTACTTCAATATTACTAATACCAACAGTATTTGTATCGATAGCTGTCTTTAATTTAACTGAACCAACTGGAGTTTCAGCAGATTCTGTATCATCTTCAAAGACAAATTTACCAGTCTTTAATTTATCAGTAATATCATAATTTTCAGTACCTTTAACGACTGAGAATGGATTAGGAATATTAGTAAACTTAAATCCCTTAATAGTTTTTGCAGGTAAACAATTAACTGTAACTTCTTTAACGATACTTCCTAAAGTAACAGTAATTTTTGTAGTACCAGTAGCAACACCACTTACTTTACCATCTTTAGTAACAGTAATTATATTATCGTCATAACCAGTAAATGTAGGTGTACCATAAGTTCCGCTAGGTCCAACATTATAATTAATTTGAGTTTCTTCACCGATTGAGACATTAATTGTTGAATTGGTAATATTTAATTCAGTTGGTTCACCAACATAAAGTTCATAATCTTTACCAGTATAAACAAATTTATATTCTTTATCTAAAACATTCCTAGCTTGGAAGACACCATCATTATTAGGATCTTGAGAGTTTGAATCAACTGTTCCACTATAATAATACATTGGTGTTCCTTTAGCTAAAGTTAAGACATCACCAGCTTTTAAATTGTTTTTAGCTTCATCAGTGAAATACATTTCATATCTTTGCCCATGGAATGATTTTAAAGCTTTTAAAATTCCACCTTTTCCATTTAATTTAATATGATTATTAACATCTTCTAAAGCACTACCTGAAACATTAACATATTGATCAGGTTCTTTTGTATCAACTTGGAAATAGAATTGAGTTCCCCAAGGTGAGTTATTACCAAAGTTATTACCTTTTTGTAAATTAGCAATTCCAACTGTTCCTGGAGCTTTAACTGTGACTTTAAATGTATCGGTAAATCCGTCACTTGTAAGAGTTAAAGTATATTCACCAGCTTCATTTTTATTGAAAGTACCACTAATCATACTTTCAGTAATTTCAATTTCTTCACCTTCTGGACGATCATTATAAACTTTAACAGCTTTTAAATCGCTTAATTTATAATCTTGGCCAAGATAAACTTCCATAGTTTTTCCACTAGTAATTTTAATACCAGTTTGAACTGAAGGAACTTCACTAGTAACTGTTACTTTAATAGATTTTTTCATAGTACCACAGTTTGCAGTTAAAGTAGCTTCACCTGCACCTTTAGTTGTAACATTGCCGTTTTCATCAACTTCAATAATATTTGTATCACTACTATTATAGAAAATATTAGCGTTTGTTGTGCCTTCTGTTGTTGCAGTGACTTTAAATGTTTCACCCAAACCTACAGTTTTATCGGCTGTATCTAATGTAATTGAAGTAGGATTAACTAATTTTTCCCATTCTCCTGAAGTACCATCAGCAAGTTTACAAATGTAATAAGCATCCTCTGTAACTGTAATAGTTTCACCATTATAATCACAAGTACCTTGCCATGCATCACCCATTTTTGCTCTAAAAGTGTTAGGAACATAAACTATAAAATTATTGTAATTCATGCCTTTTGTTCTATTAATAATGAATCCATTTGCATAACCTTCAACTGGATATGTTAAGGCTACTTCGTTACCATATTTATTATATGTACGAATATTTTCATTTTCGACAGTAGCGCTACAAAATACACCAAAACCATTTGATTTTGTAATGTTATTTAATTGAATATAAATAACACCTGTATTACCAAGCCAGCCACCTTCACCAGTTGAGACTTTAGCAACTGTTACATTAGTATTATCCCCAGCTGCTTTTAAAATAGTATCATTGTGGCTTACTATTCTTGTAGCTACTTCACTAGTAGCACTTCCACCAATACCAGCAATAATCATCATAGCTGATACTGATAAGGTTAGAATTGATAACTTTTTCATATTATTTTCTCCTTTAATTATCTATCTATAATTTCAATACTTTTGAACTTGTTATTACGCCCTTTTCATCAAGAATAGAGACATAGTAATAAGAAGTATCTGAATCCAAAGTAAATGAACAAGAATTATCTTTATTTATAGTTAATTCTTCTTCTAACCATCTAGTTGATGTTGATGGTAAATTTTCATCTGTTGTATATAAATTAATTGAATTTATCTTTATTCCACTATCATTATTAATAATGACTTTATCATTAGATAAATCTAATTTAATTTCTTTATAATTAGCTAATAATCTATCTGCATATATATAAGGATCAGTTAAAGCTGTAGCATGGAATTGAGAATGTAATAAATCAGGATATACACTCATTCCACTATTTTTCATATCTAAAATAAAGTTACTAGCTTTAAATGGATTAGCAAATTTATCTTTACCACTTACAAAATAATGAAGTGGGGTATTAATTTCTAATAAAGGTTCAATTTTATCGAATACTTTAAATGTTGGATGACTTTTAACATATTCACCTATTGGAGTTCCACTATCTTCTTGGCCAACTGTACAATATATTGGTAAAGAGAAAGCAAAACGATCATCATAACCAGTAATAATTGAAGTAATAAATCCACCCCAACTAACTCCACAAACACCAATTTTATTTTTATCTACTTTATCTAAATTATGTAATAAAGAATTACCAATAATAGCTGTTTTACATGCATAATATAACCAAGTTTTAGTTAAATCTTCATTTTCATCTGCTAAATTTTGATTATGAGGTGCTAAATATGGACTTTTTTCATATAAATCATTTGGAGCACTACCTAAAGTACCACTATCTTTAGGAGTATGACCTTCTAAATCAATAGCTAAAGCAATATATCCTCTTTTATTCCATTCTTTAACCCATTCGTAATAAGCAGTTCCTCCACCACCATGAAGTAATAAAACTGCAGGATATTTATCTTTTTTAACTTCAGGATATCCTAAATAAGCAAAAGCATAAGATTCAGTATCTTTATAATCGCTTCTAATATAAATAGCTTTTATAAATTCATCTTTATCTTTTGATTCTTCATTTTTATAAGCTGGATTATTCCATAAAGAAGCATCAAATTGAACTCCATCATTATAAACTGAATAATTATGCATAACTCTATCCTTATTTTCTTCTATTTTATTACCACCACAAGATGTCAATATAAAAAGTGGAAATAATAATTTAATTATATTTTTAATAGCCATATCTAAGTCTCCCTAAAGGCATAACATCACCTGTAACGTAATAATCCATTACATCTTTATAATCTGTAACATTATCACAAACTTTAAATTCAATATCACAAGTTTCATTAGTTTCGATATTTCTACGTGGTATTTTTACTTGCATAACATTACCATCTATATAGACATCAGCTTCATCTACAGAAGTAAAATCATACCCACCATTAGATATTTCAACGCTTCCTTTATGACCATTAATTTTACGATTAATTAAAACATTACAGCCCATAAAATTCTTATCGCTATCTTTTGTTTTTAATAAGATATTCATAAAATTCTCTGCAGAACCGTCATATTTTGTTAGATTTTCACTACACTCAATATAGAAATAAATATTATTCTTATCATGAGTTACTTTGACTAATTTAATATCATTTCGTTTAGAATTTGATTTATAAGTAAGACCATCAACTGCACCTTTAAAGTTTCTATTAAGTGCATCTCCTTCTAAATCTTGATAATGAGTTTTAATATTTTTCCACTCTTTAGCTACACCTTTACTTATATTAATACTATGTTCTTCTTTATCATGTTTTATATATGGATCATATTTAAATTCTCTAACGTTTTTAACAAGTTGCATATAATAATTATCATTATATCCACCTTTCATCATCTCTATATCTCTAGAATAAACTTTATCATAAACGTCAACAAAAGTAGCATTAGGTTGTTTAATTGCCATCCATTCATTAAATGAAGTTACAAGTACATTATTAATATTATTATCAACATCTTTTAAAGCAGTATCCCACATTTGTTGAAAACTAAGACCGCTAGTATAATCTCCTTCAACTTTCTTAGTTATATTGTTATAACCTCTATGACATTCAGGATCTTCACTAGATACATAAATGACACTATGAGAATGTTGAGCAACATCAATACATATCGAATTAGTCTCTTTATGTACTCTTTGAGGATATTCCCAACTCATCCAAGGAATACTATTTTCATTATGGTCACCATTAGGCCATTCAGATTCTTTAACATCAAATCTTTCTAAATATTCATCAGCAATAAAATTAGTAAATGGACTATATTTAGTTTGATCACTAGCTTTATTATTATTTTTAGTAATACCAATAATTAAAGGTTTTCCATTTGGAGAAAACATAACATCTTGATATTTACCATTTTGATAAAATTTATACCATAATTTATCAACAGTACTACCACTATTACTATTAGTATAAAATACAATCTTAGGAACATTATATCCTTGATTTTGATAAGCCATTAATAAATCTAATAATTGATAAGTAGCATCAGGATAAATAACATCATTAGTAGCATCTAAACATAAATAATCTATCCCAGCATTAATAAATAATTCAATGTGTCTAGTAATTACAAAAGGATCTTGAGCATTATAATATCCATATAATGGTTCACCCCAAAAATGAAATTCATTAACTTGAGATAAACTATTAGGTTCAGTAGATTTTAAAGCTAACATTCCTTCTTCAGTTTCTTCAAGTTTAGTAATATCATAAATTGCTTTTTGTTGAGATCTATGACCACCAAGCCATACAGAATACCATAAACCTACATATCTAGTTTTATCTGATTTAATCTTATTAACTTTATTAACTACTCTTCCTAAAGCATCTTCACCACATAAATTATTAAAAGCATAGTCAATTGCATTTAAATTACGATTATCTTTCATAGAATTATTACCCTCATTATTATTTCCACAGCTAGAAATTAATCCCATTAATAAGGGAAAAACTAAAAATCTCTTATATTTTTTAATAGCCATAACTATACCCCAATCTACCAATAGGAGCACAATCTCCATTAATGTAATAATTCATTTCATCTTCTTGATTAATAACATTATCAGTAACTTTAATTGAGATATTCATCTCATCTTTATTAATATTTAAAGCTTTTAAAGGAATACTTATTTCCATTACATTATTAGAAATATTAATCTTAGCTTGATATTTTGTATTAGATGTCTTAAATCCATTTTTAAGTCTTTCAATCGAACATTTATCACCATTTTGAGTTCTATTAATGACATAATCAAAACCCATAAATGTATCTTTATTCTTATTAGTATTAATAAATACATTCATAAAACATTTATCATCACTATTTCTAGAAGTAATATTATTAACAGTATCTACTCTAATATATAAATTATTTTTATCATGAGTAACATAAGTCTTACTTATATCATTACGATTAGTATCATTAGTTAAATAATGTCTTTGATCACTAGATAAATAATTTCTACTTATTGCATCATCTTCAAAATCTTTATAAATATGTTTAACTTTATCCCAATCAGTTAAATCATTATCACTAATATTAATAGTATGCATATCATATTCATAATGTTTAGCTTCTTCATATTTATAAACTCTATTTAATCTAGCAAGTTGGAGGACATAATTATCGCCATATCCACCTTTCATCATCTCAATATCTCTAGAATATTCTTCATTATATGTATCAACAAAATAAACTCTACCTGCTCCATCAATTAATTTTTGAGCAATCCATTCATTAAAACCAGTAACAAATACATTATTAACTTCTAAATCAGGATCTACATTCTTACTTGCTTCAATATTAGCATTTATAACAGTATTAAATTGAGATTCAAAATTACTACCTTCATTAACTTTATTTGAATCATTTTTAAAATTTGAATAATCAAAACCTCTACCTCTATTAGATTCTTCTTGATCACTCATTCTCATACCAGGATGTTGAGCTAAAGAAACAACCATTGTTCCACTATAATTATTTTGAGGATAATTCCAATCCATCCAAGGGAATCCTTCATAATCTTGACGAGGGTCAGTAGGCCAAACTATATCTCTAATATCAAAGAAATCTAATAATTCTTGACCATTATCTAACTTAGCTACTTCTCCTTTAATTCCAACAATTAAAGGTTTTTTATTATCTAAAGAATACCATAAAGACTTATATTTACCTTCTTTATACCAACTAGAATAAGCTTGATTAATAACTCCACCACTACCAGTACGAGTAATAAAAACAACTTTAGGAACTTTAAATCCTTGTTTTTGAAATTTCTCTAATATTTCAAATATACTATTAATAGCCTTAGGATAAACGACACTATTAGTTAAATCATAAGCTAAATAATCAACACCACAAGCAGTTAATATTTCAATATGTTTAGTAATAACCCATGGATCAGCACTATTATAATATCCATATAAAGGTTCACCCCAATAATGGAAATTTTTAGTATGTATACTAGGATTATTTAATTCATCAGGATTATTTTCTAATAAATTAGTAATATTATAAGTCGAACTAATATCATCACATGGAGTGTTATGAGTACCATGCCAAACATGATAAAATACACCTAATTGACGCTTACTTATTTGATTATCAGTAGGATTAATCAATCTATTTAAAGCATCAACACCAGTTAAACTATTAATAGTTCTATCTTCAATAGATAATTCTCTAGTATCTTCTATTCTATTAATATTATTTTTATTACAACTAGTAATGGTAAATAAACATAAAGCACAATATGGAATTACATTTTTTAATTTCATAATTATTATCCTTTCAAGCCACTAGTTAAGACACCTTCAGTTAATTGTCTTTGGAAGAATGTAAATATAATAGCTGGTAATATAGTCATAAATACACCACCTGCCATACGGATCGCTGCTAATTGACTAGCTGCTTCTCCTTCAGTAGAATTCTTATAAATTAAATAAGCTAAAGTATAAGGAGCATTATCACTAGTCATAAAGACAAGAGGTCCATAATAATCACCCCAATTAGTAATAATTACAGTGATAGCAACATAAATTAATATAGGTTTACAATTAGGTAAAATAATATTCCAATAAATTCTAAATGGATTAGCGCCATCAATTTTAGCTGCATCTTCCATATCATTAGGAATACCCATCATATATTGTCTTAATAAGAAGATATAACTAGCACCACCACCAAATAAATTAGGTAAAGTTAATGGGAATAAAGTATCAATCCAACCCCATTGAGAATACATAACATAAAGTGGAATTTGAGTAGCTACAGCTGGTAACATCGTTGTAAACATCATTAAAGCAAACATTACATTACGACCTTTCCAACGACATTTAGCAAAAGAGAATGCAATTAAAGAAGCTGATAATGGTACAGCAATAGCATTAAATAAGCAAACTATTAATGAATTAAGAGTAGCTTTAGCATATCCTGATTCAGTAAATAATTTCCAATAGTTACTCCATTGAGGATCTTTAGGAAAAATAGGGACATTAGGATCAATAACTTCGTTTTCATCCATAAGTGATTTACAAATCATATAAAAATATGGGAAAACTAAAACTATACCTATAATTATCATAATAAGGAGGAACAACCATACTTTTCCTTTATTCCATCCTCTTTGAATATCATTTTTTCTTCTTGCTTTAAATGTTAATACATCTTGAAATACCATAACTAATCCTCTTGATAATGTACCCATTTACTTGTTGTAAAAAGAATAAATGTTAATATTGCAACTATTATAAATAATAACCAGCTTAAAGCAGCACCGTATCCAATATCACCACTTCTAAATGCTTCAAACCAAACTTTAACACCATAAAGATATAAAGAATTATCAACACCTTTACCATTATTTGAAGCAATAGTAAGTGTTCCATTATATTGTAAAGTACCAATAATAGACATAACTGCATTATAGAAAATCATTGGAGTTGATAAAGGCAAGGTAATTTTATAAAATCTTTGCCAAGCATTAGCACCTTCAACTTTAGCAGCTTCATATAAACTCTTAGGAATATTTTTAAAAGCACTTAACCAGAGAACCATTCCACCACCAACTCCCCAACAATTCATGAAAATTAATGAGAACATCGCAGTTTTTGCACTTTGGAAGAATGGGAAATTCTCTCCACCAAAAGCTTTAATAATTTTATTAAAAATACCAAAAGTAGAATCTGTAAGATCTTTCCATAATAATCCACTAACAACAGCAGGAATAATAACAGGAAGATAATACATAACTCTAAAGAATTTAGTATATTTAAATTTCATATTAACTAATAAAGCTAAAAAGTAAGATAAAACTAGATTTAATGGAACACTAATTAATGAGAATATAACTGTATTTTTAGCAATAAGACCCATTTCATCATCTTGGAATATTCTTATATAATTACCTAGACCAATCCATGTACAATTAAGTCCATCAAATCCAATTTTTGTATCATTAAAAGAATAAAAAAGAGAAAGTATCATTGGAAGAGCAGTAAAAATAAGTAAGCCAATAACTAAAGGAAGGTTAAATAACCAGCCAACATAGTTAGCACTAAGAAATTTAGTGAACTTATTATATTTTTTTGTCCTTCTTAACGAAATATATTTTTCCATACTTTCTCTTACATTTATTCAATAAAAATCAATTATTTTAATGCGTTTTTGAGAGCTTTTACACAAGTAGATATAGCTTTTTCAATATCTTTATCAGTTCTAGCAGCATCAGCAAATAAGCCTTGAACTGCTTCATCTAATTTAGCTTTTTTAGTAGTTTCAACTTTACTTAAGAAATCACAAGTTATCTTATATTTATCACCGTATGTATAAGCACTTAAATTATTCTTTTCATAACCTTTACACCAGTTAGCAGTAGCAGGATCTTGTAAGTCTTTTCTAATTGAAGGAAGTTTTAATCCACCTAAAGCCATAGCTTGTTGTCCTTCGTAAGAAATCATTTTTTCCATAAATTTCCAGCAAGCAACTTGTTTTTTATCTTTAACTCTACTATTGATACAATATCCAGCAATACCAGCACCAATTTTAGGAGTATTATTCTTTTGAATTAATGGGAAAGATACGATATCAACGCTATCTTTTAATGCTTTTCTTTCAGCAAATAAAGAGATTGATGCAGATTGGAATAAGAATGGACTTGTACCCATTTCATAACTATTACCACTAGTAATACCATCGGCAACGATATATTTCTTTTCAACCATTTCTTTAACTAGTTTTAAAGTTTCTCTAGTTTCTGCTGAATCAATTAATATTTTTTTATTATCATCAATAACTTCAGCTCCATAACTTCTTAACATAGGATAAGAAACTGATAACCAACCAGTTAAGTTAGCATCTAAACAGTAATATGTATCTTTAGTACTTGGATTTTTATCTAAATAAGCTCTATATTCAGCTAAAACAGACATAAAGTCATCCCAAGTCCAACCATTTTTAATCTTAGATGTATCAACACCAGCTGTTTTTAATAATTTTGTATTAATAAATGTAACAACACTATCACATGAACGTGGGAAACAATAATATTTACCATTAACACTACCTGCATCAAAGAATGATTTAAGATAATCTTTTTCTAAATCAATTCCTGATTTTTCCATAAATGTATTTAATGGTAAAGCCATTTCACCACCAACTAATGTATAAAAATCAGGTGAATTAGACCAAACTATATCTGGTAAAGATTTAGCAATCCATTGATTTCTAACAGTATTTTCATAACCACTAACTGAAACATAATTCTTTTCAAATTTAATATTTGGATAATCATTATTGAATTCTTTAATTAATTCATCGATCATTGTTGTTTCATTAGTATTACCATTAGGAATAAGTAAAGAAATTGTATCTTTATAATCAGATTCTAAGTTTAAATCTACTTTAGAAAGATCATCATTGTTTCCTCCACCATTTCCTCTATTTCCGAATAAATTACAAGAAGTAAGTGCAACTGATAATAAGCCTATTGCACTAAATAAACCTACTAATCTCATATTTTTTTTCATAAATATTCCTCCTAACTATTATTTTTCGTATTTATAAAAAGTAGATAAAATAGAATTGACATATACTCTACTAGCAAAATCATTAACGTGATTTATACCATTAGCGGACATATCTAAATATTTCTTATTTTTGCTAATTTCATTACTGAATTTAAACATATCAAGAAGAATTACATCATTTTGTGTATCGACTAATTCATCTTTAACGATACTGAAATAATCTCTCATTTTTTCATAATCATATAAATCTGGTTGAGGATTAAAAGGAGACATTATTACTATTGAACAATCTGGTAAATCTGCTTTTACTCTTAAAACTATAGATTCAATATCTTCATAAAATGACATTGTGCTTCTTTTATCGCCTAAATCATTAATACCAAAATGTAAAAAGAATAAATCTGGTTGAGCTTTAATTACATTATTAACTTGAGTATCTTGAGCACCCCAACTAGACATTTTTCCACCAACTGATTGGTTATCTAAAACGATATCTTTATCATTATAGTCATATAATCTAACTAAACCTTGTCTTGTTAATTCAATAAAATTATCTAAGAAAGGTTCATGTTTCATTAATTTTGATGAAGAACAGCCTTCTAAAACACTATCACCTAAACCAACTATTTTAATAGGTTCTTTATTTTCTAATTTTGCTTTAATTTTAGGTAATTTATCTAAATTATATTGAGGGAATATATCGTATTCTTTTTCAACATCATTAATATCGTATGCATATGTTACCCATAATTGTGCACCATAATAAAAACTAGATTCTGTATAAACACATCCACCCATATTAACTATATCGGTATTTAAATTAGTAATAGATGGAACTAGATTAAAGCCTTCAGGAACTTTTTCACCAACTACTTGTTTTTTAGTACGATAATTTAAAGTTTTATTTAATAAAATAATTTTATTTCCTTCAACTTTATAATCTTCGTTTTCTTTATACTCAGTTTTTAAAGTATAATCTCTTACAGAAATTATTTTTGTAGGTTTATACATCAAGTTTCCAGAGATTTCTTCACTTCCTTCATCTTGAAACATTAAAACTGATTCATTATAAATTACATTGCCTTTCCAGAACGGATCTTGAATTTCTTTTGCATCAAACGAATAAGATAATTCATTAACATTCTCTACGTAATTAGGATATTTTGACATATCGATACCTTTTTTAGTCTCTCCTCCGCAGCTCATTAAAGTCATTGCCGATAATAATAAACAACTAAGCTTAAAAATTTTTTTCATAACATATGCTCCTGTAAGCGCTTTCACTATAGCAAAAAATTTTGCACCTTTGAATGATTTTAGAAATATTTGGAAGTAAACTTGGAATTTTTTCAAAATATTGTCTTTAAAGTTTCATAATGTTTCATATTTTTTCATTCTAAAGAAAATTTTAGTCTTATTTTTTCTAAATTTAAATCATTTTTGTTCAGAAATTGTCATATTTTTTTATCATTTACAAAAATAATTCATTAAAATTGATGATTTTTTTACTATTTTTTATCAAAAATGAAACATTTTGAAACGTTTTGTTGCCTTTTTAATTCAAAATATGTTATAAAAGGAATAGGTGATAAACATGATAATTGACGAAAGACAAAATAAAATTTTAAATTTGCTTAGCGAAAAGAAATTCATTAGTTATAAAGAATTAAGTAAACTTCTTTATTCTTCAACTTCAACCATAAGAAGAGATGTTAGTAAAATGCATTCACAAGGTTTACTAGTAATGGTTAAAGGCGGAGTTACTAGTGTTAATACTAACGCAACTGAATCTTCTAGATCTTTAAGAGAATTAGAAGGTACAATTGAAAAAAGAAAAATTGCTTCTTTGGCTAATAAATATTTAATTGATGGCGAATCATATTTTTTTGATTCTTCTACCACCGTTGGACAATTAGTTTATTATCTTAAAAATTTTAGAAATACTACTATCATTACTAATAGTTTAGATACAGCTTTTAATTTAATACAAACTACTGATATTGATGTTTATCTTACTGGTGGATTAATTACTAAAAAAACAAATTCAACAACTGGATATTTTACAATCGGTATGACTAAAGAGTTTAATTTAGATGCCTTATTCTTTTCTTGTAAAGGATTAAGTTCAGATGGTTTTATTACTGAAGCTAATGTTGATACCCAAAAATGTAAATATGAAATGTTAGTTAATGCTAAAAAGAAAATCTTATTAATAGACCATACAAAATTTAATAAATCTTATTTATTTAGAACATGTTCATTAAATGATATTGATATTGTAATAACTGATAAAGAACCACCTTTAGAAGTTATGGAATTATTCAAAAAATCTGGTGTAAAACTAATCTATTAATCTTCAAATTTAATAAAAATAACTGATTTCTGCGTACTTATTGAATTAAAAACAATACTTTTTAATTATTTTCACTAATTCTATTTTTATAAACAAATAAATAAATCAATAATAAATATATAAATCCAAATAAAGAAACTACTACTCCATTAATAATAAAATAAGTAATATTTTCATTTATAATCATATAAGAATATAAAAATTCATTTATAAAGTTAAATAAGAAATGATAAAGAATTATATAAAGAAAATTATTACTATATTCATAAATAAATCCTAAAATCATTCCTAATCCAAATGTATATAAAACAATTAATAAATCAAAAGGATTAAAACTAGAAAAGAAGTAAACTAAATGATATAAAGCAAAAATTAAACTAGAAATAATAATATTGACTAACTTAGATTTAAAACTTAAGTTATTTAATATTAGATTTCTAAATAATAATTCTTCACTTATTGAAATAAATATAATTGATATTAATCTAATAACAAATAAATCATCATATCTAATATTAAATTCATTATTAGTAATTGCTAAATAATAAAAATTACAAAATAAAATAACAATTAATGGTAAGAAAAATAAATCTAATTTCTTAAATTTAAATTCTATTTTTCTCATATACTTCTTACTAAATACAAATATAAAGATAATAAATACTAATCTAGCTATTATTTGAACTAATAAAATATAAAAATTATTTTTAATAAATAAATCAAAAGGAAAAGCTACTAAAAACAAAAACACAAAAGATGTAATTAAAATATTATAGATACTATCCTTTATTTTCATCTTCTACTCCTACTTTATCTTTAAAAAGATAATATCGTAAGAAGAAATATAAAGGTATATTAATAATAAATAAACCTAATGACCACATTTGACTAGGTGAAAATATTGATAAAAATCCTCCACGAGGATCATCTCTAAGAAACTCAATTAAAAATCTAAATATACTATAAGATAATAAATAGATATTAAATGTATATTTGAATTTAAATCTAAATGTTATAAAAATTAATACTATTGTTAAAATAAATAAGAATATTGCTTCAAATAATTGAGTAGGTATAACTTTCTTTTCTAATACTGGAAAATATATTCCATACCACATCGTAGTTTCTTTACCATAGCAGCATCCTGCTAAAAGACATCCAATTCTACCAAAAGCATGAGCAATTGTTATACACATTGGAGCAGCAATTAATATATCACCCATAATTGCACCATTTCTTTTTTTAACATAAAAGAAATACATTAATAAAAAAGAAACAACACCACCAAAAAGTCCACCATAAAATGTTAAGCCAAAAGTAAATTTATAAGTACTTGGATTTTGACAAAATTCATATAAATTTTGAAATAAACAAGCAAATATAACACCAAAGAATACAGCCACGATTCCAGATAGCAATAAATCTAATATAATTTTAGAGTTATATTTTAAATGTTTTAGATACAAAAATAATAATACCATTGAAGATATTACTCCTAATAATAGCATTACACTATAAGAATCTATAACACCAAATATCTCTGGATACATATTTATATTTTAAATTTCTTTTAATAAAAATAGAAGAACAAAATTATATTATATAAATTATATTTTCTTAAAAAATAATTGAGTTTTGCATAGTTTTTACAGAATTTTCTATGTTTTTTTAAATTTTTATTAAAGAATAATCATTGAAATTAAATATAATTACTTTAAATCATAAAGGATTTTAAAATTTAGAAACTAAGGTTTCAAACAAGCTAAAGGAACCTCGTAAACACCATCATCTCTTCTACGAGCAATTAAATTTTTTGTAATAACCATTAAAAATGCAGGACGCCCAGTTTTTTCCACATCTATATCATTAGCAATTTTCAATAAGTTTTTAGCTCCTTCATCTATATCTTTACTATCGCCTAATTTCACTTCGATTAAAGCCCGGTCGCCATCTCTAAAATAAATAACAGCGTCCGCTTCTCTATCAGATTTATCTTTATAATGATATACTTTAGCTCCAAATGTATCACAATAAATTCTTAAATCTCTAATAGCTAAAGATTCGAAGAAAAAGCCGAATGTTTTTAAATCTTTAAATAATCCCTCTGGACCTACACCATTAGCAGCTGCTGCAATTGATGGATCTATAAAATGTCTAGTTGGTTTTTCTCTTATTGCAATTTTGCTTCTTAAATTAGGATTCCAAGCTTCTAATTCTTCTATTATATATAACCTTTCTAATGCCAACATATATTTAGAAAAAGTCTTAATATCAAAAATTTCATCAGATGAAGCAACATCATCCATAATAACTTTATTTGCAGTTTGACTTCCAATAGTTCGTGAATATGCTCTTAAAAGTTTTCTTGCTCTTTGTTCATCTTTTCTAAGTGGTATATCGTGTAAAGAAAATAAATCCTCAGTAACTAAACCTTCATAAAAATCTATGGCTTGTTGTAAGGCAACATCTTTTTCTTTATTAATCGCCAAAGGCCAACCACCTCTACAAATAAAATAAGCATAGTCATCAATAGTTTTTGAACATGTAGATACTTCAAAATTATTATTTTTTAAATCTAACAACGAAACTTGACCATTACTATCTCCGCTTTCATATAACGACATAGGTCTCATAATTTTTTTAATTATTCTTCCAGTTCCGGTATGTTTGCTATTATCAACATTTCCATCAACTAAAGTTCTGTCAGTAACGCTACCCGTAAGGATAAATTGCCCAAAAGAGCCACTTCTATCAACTTCTGATTTTATTGAATTCCAAATAAAAGCGACTTCCTGCCATTCATCAATTAATAAAGGCCTTTCTCCTTGATTTAAAAATTTTCTTGGAGAAATTTTTGCTAATTCAAACTGTTGTTTTTTAATATCATTATCAGTTAAATCTATAACAGTTTTTGCATGTCTTTTAGATGTAGTTGATTTACCGCATGATTTAGGCCCGACAACAAGGACAGCTCCTTTTGTTTTTAAAGCAAAGTCTAAAGTCTCATCAAATAGTCTAGATATATATTCTTTTTCACTCATTTTTAACACCTTAACAACATTTTAGCATTAAATTAATTATATTAAAAT
Organism: uncultured Bacilli bacterium; assembly: GCA_934168325.1. Lineage (GTDB taxonomy): Bacteria > Bacillota_I > Bacilli_A > RFN20 > CAG-826 > Onthovivens. The sequence goes on along the minus strand of CAKPNG010000019.1, from coordinate 182 downwards.
ACTAAATCCCACTTTTGGCACAAAATTAATCCCATTTTTGGCTTAAAATAAATCCCACTTTTGGCACAAAAATAATCCCATTTTTATCAAAATAAGAAAAAAAGCACTGGAGTGGTAACCTAAAAGTAGACACTTATTTCGATTAATATAGACACTTTCTTCTCACTAGAATGACAAAACTA
>CAKPNG010000018.1 GCA_934168325.1 uncultured Bacilli bacterium | reverse complement strand
CGACCAGAGCGATATTTTGTTATTTATTGTGTGTCATTTACTAAAAAAATTCATTGTGCTAACTTAAAAAGACGGGTCAGCACATTCATTAATTTGCTTAATAATTTTTTTGACATGGCTAGTTTTAATATTACACATGGATTGAATTAAAACTTTATCACTATTACCGCATGTAATATTCCCAATTTTAACTAATTTTGTCTTATTTCTATTCATACATAAGATTATATCTTATGTTATTGCATTATTATATAGAAAAATGTTTTAATTTGTGGTATCTTATTAAACGACACAAAGGAGAAAAGTGATATGAGAGATACATTTATATTAAAATGCACTGAATGTGGAGAAGAAAATTATATTTCAAGCAAAAACAAAAAGAATAACCCAGACAGAATTGAACATAAGAAATATTGCCCAAAATGTAAGAAAGTAACTTTACACAAAGAAAAGAAATAATCTAAATAAATCTTATGATAAAAACTTTTAATTTCGATTATATTCCTGATGAATTTTGTTCCAATATCTATATTGTAGGCGAATTACATGAGGCTTGCGTCATTATAGATTATGGCTCAACTAGTAAAAGATTAACCGAATATATTAAAAGTGAATATTCTGAAGTAAAAGCAGTATTAATAACTCACGGTCATTTTGATCATATTAGAGGTTTGGATTTATTTCATAAAAATTTTCCAAATACTCCAATTTATATTGATCGTTATGACAAAGAGTTATTAAAAGATGCTAAACTTAATTCTTCAAATTTAACTGGAGAAAAAGTTGTTATTAATTTATCTGTTAAAACTTTTAAAGATAATGAGATATTAAATTTTGGTAAGGGTCTTAAATTTAAGGTTTATGAAACTCCTTATCATACTGATGGTAGTGTTTGCTTCTTAAATGAAGAAGAACACGCCTTATTTACTGGTGATAGTCTATTTAAAGGAAGTATTGGAAGAGCTGATTTAATTACATCTAATCGTAGTTTAATTGCTTCTAGCTTAGAAACTATAAAAGAATTCGATAAAATTCTTATTGTTTATCCAGGGCATGGCGAAATAACTAGTATGGAAAAAGAACTAATTAATAATCAATATTTGAAATAGGAGGAGATTAAAATGAACGTTACTGAATTAAGACCAGGTAATTATTTTTTAGAAGAAGGTAATATTTACTATGTTATCGATATTTTATTAAATAAAACTGCTATGAGAAAGATGGTTGCTAAAGTTAAAATTAAAAATGTTAGAACTGGTGCAATTACTGAGATGAGCGCTAATAGTGGATATCAAGTTGAAACTATTAGACTTGAAAAGAAAAAGATGAACTATCTTTATGATAGTGGTGATTTCTTAGTATTTATGGATAATAATACATTTGAACAAGTTGAAATCCCAACATCTAGACTTGAATGGGAAAAGAAATTTTTAACTGAAAACCTCGAAGTTGAAATCGTTACTTATGAAGATGAAATTTTAGGTATCAATTTACCAGCTAAAGTAGTTTTAAAGATTGTTGAATGTGAACCTGCTGTTAGAGGCGATACAGTCAATAAAGCTATGAAAGATGCTATCTTAGAAACTGGCTTAAAAGTTAGAGTACCATTATTTATTAATAATGGCGATCTCGTAAACGTAAGAACTGATACTGGTGCTTACGATTCTAGAGCATAGTTTATAAATAAAAAGGATAAATAAATATGATACAATGGTGGCAAACATTATTATGGTGCTTGTTTACACTTATTGTTGGAGGTGTAGCTGGTTTCTTTGTTGCTAGATATGCTTTCAAAAAACAAATACAAAACAATCCACCAATTAATGAAAAAATGATTCGTGCTATGTTTATGCAAATGGGCCGTAAACCAAGTGAAGCTCAAATTAAAGCCGTAATGAATAGCATGAAAAATCAAAAATAGTAAGATTAAAAAATGAGCTTAATACTATAAAAAGTATTAAGCTTTTTATTTTACCTAAAATTACTTATTTATTACTAATTATATACTAATAATCTACTAATTTATTTCATCCAAGTAATTTTGGACTCATTTTTATTTTCAAGTCGGCGTATATTTGGAATATGTTTTATTATTAAAATTAAAGATCCTAATGTCATAACTATTGGCATATAAATTGATATTCTAGGACCATTTCCAAACCATAACAAATTATTTAATACTTCTACAATTTTAGAATTATCAAAGTTAATTGCATATATAATATAAATAATCCAAGAAAATATAGTAAAAGCAGAAGTTGAAATTAAAGATGACAAACTAACAAATTTTTTACATTTTAAAGTCGAAAAGAATAATGTTCCACATAATGGAAACGTAATATAACTAATACAACATGCGGTACCTAAATAAGTAGAAACTGCCTTTCCTCCGCTGAATTTTAAATAAATTGAAAAACAATGTCCAAATATACCAGCTAAAGCAGTAGCATAAACTGCTAAATCACATAATGTATTCCCATATCCAAAACTATTATAAGATAAAGAATCATTCATCAAATTAATTATAGGTTCACATTTAGTAGTTAAAAAGAAGATAGTATAAATAGAAATAACCATTTTTATTCCATCTAATAAAATTACAATAACACCAGCTTTTCTACCTAAAACACGACCTGCATTAGTGCCACCAGCATTATGACTACCAAAATCACGGGGATCTTTATTAAAAAATAATTTTCCTATAATTACACTATTAGGTATAGCTCCCAATAAATATCCAAGAAGTATAGAACCTATAATAAACAAAATTCTTAAAAATATTATCATGCTTGTTATTATAAACGTAATAGGAATAAAAAACTAGAAATTTACACCTATTTATTTTAAAATAAATAGCGGTGTATATATGAATAAATTTGTAAGAAATAATGAATATGATGCCAGTAGCATTGAATATTTAACTGGCTTAGAAGGCGTTAGGAAACGTCCTGCAATGTATATTGGTAGTTCAAACGGAACTGGACTACATCATTTAGTATGGGAAATTGTCGATAATGCAGTAGACGAAGCTTTAAATGGATTTGGTAATAAAATAACTGTTACTATCCATAAAGATGGTAGTTTAAGTGTATTAGATGAAGGAAGGGGTGTACCTGTTGATCTTCATAAAGCAACAAAAATGCCAGCTGTTCAACTAATTTTTACTACACTTCATAGTGGTGGTAAATTTAATGAAGGAGCTTATAAATCTAGTGCTGGACTTCATGGTGTTGGTAGTGCTGTTACCAATGCTTTAAGTTTATTTTGCGATGTTACTGTTTATAAAGATAATAAAATATGGCATATTAGATTTGAAAATGGTGGCAAAGTTAAAGTACCTTTAGAATGCTTAGGTAATACTATAAAGCATGGTACATGCGTTACTTTTAAGCCTGATCCAAAAATTTTTTCTACAGTAGAATTTAAATGGGATACAATTTATAACCATTTACAAGAAAGTGCTTTTTTACTTAGAAAAGTTAGATTTATTTTAAAAGATGAAAGAACTAATAACGAAGCTGAGTTTTATTATGAAAACGGAATTAGTGAATATATAGCTGTTATTAATCAAGCAAAACAACCTTTAGGTCCAATCATCGATTTCACTGATTATTCTAATGCTATTCAAATCGAAGTTGCTTTCCAATATTGTTTAAACGAATATAGCGAAACTATTTATAGTTATGTTAATAATGTAAGAACTAGAGATGGTGGAACTCATGAAACTGGTTTTAGATTAGGAATTACTAAAGCTGTTAATGATTTTGCTGAAAGTAATAATTTATTAAGAGGAAAAGGCAAACTTGAGGGTAGCGATATTAGAGAAGGCTTAACCGCAATAGTTTCTTTAAGAATGCCTGAAAATTTACTCGAATTTGAGGGTCAAACTAAAGGAAAATTAGGTACTCAAGCTGCTGTCAGCGCTGTAAGTAATCTAATTTATACAAAATTTACTTATTATTTAAATGAAAATAAAGAATTTGCAGTAAACTTAATTAAAAAATGTTTAGATAGTCAAACAGCTCGAATCGCTGCTAGAAAAGCTAAAGAAGAAGTAAGAAATAAAAAACAAAAGAAAGAAGCTTTAATTTTAAGTGATAAATTAACACCTGCTCAAGGTAAAGATTATGCTTTAAATGAATTATTTATTGTTGAAGGTGATAGTGCTGGTGGTAGTGCTAAAAAAGGACGTAATCCTAAATTTCAAGCTATTTTGCCTTTAAGAGGTAAACCATTAAATACTGATTCAATTACAATGGACAAACTTCTTAAAAACGAAGAAATTTCAACAATTATTAATACAATTGGTGCAGGATATGGCTCTAATTTCGATGCTGATAGTTCTCATTATGGTAAAATTATTATAATGACCGATGCTGATACTGATGGTGCTCATATTCAAACTCTTTTATTAACTTTCTTTTATCATTATATGAAACCTTTAATAACTAGTGGAAAAGTTTATGTTGCTGTTCCTCCTTTATATAGAGTTTCTAAGGAAACAAGTAGTGGTGAAATACATAAATATGCTTGGAATGATAAAGAATTAATTGAAGCAAAAGAATTTATCGGTAAAGGTTATAAAATTAATCGTTATAAAGGTCTTGGCGAAATGGATCCTGATCAATTAAAAGAAACAACTATGGATCCAAAACATCGTTTATTATTACAAGTAGGAATTGATGATCCTTTATCAGTCGATAAAAAAATTGCTATTTTAATGGGAAAAGATACAACTGTTAGAAAAAAATGGGTTGAAGAAAACGTTGATTTCAATGAAGTCGATGAATTTATTAAGGAGGTTATAAAATAATGGCAAAAAGAAAAGCTAAAGAAGAAACTCCAGTAATAAAAGAAAATATTCAACAAGAAGCCTTAGATTTCGTAATGGGTGATCGTTACGCAATTTATGCAAAATACGTTATTCAAGATCGTGCAATTCCAGATGCTAGAGATGGTTTAAAGCCTGTTCAAAGACGTATTATTTATTCAATGTATCGTAATGGAAATACAATGGATAAACCTACAAAAAAATGTGCAACAATTGTTGGTGCTGTCATGGGTAAATTGCATCCTCATGGTGATAGTTCAATTTATGGTGCTTTAGTTAGAATGTCTCAACCTTGGGTTATGAATATGCCTGTTATTAAATTTCAAGGTAATAATGGTAGTATTGATAATGACCCACCTGCTGCATATCGTTATACTGAAGCTAAATTAAATAATTTTGCAATGAATCTTGTTCAAGACTTAGATAAAAATACAGTCGATATGACTTTAAATTTTGATGATACTGAATTGGAACCTGTAGTTTTACCAGCTAGATATCCTAATTTATTTGTTAATGGTAGTGAAGGTATTGCTGTTGCTATTGCTACTGAAATCCCACCTCATAATTTAAAAGAAATAATTGATGCTACAATTTATAGAATTTCTCATCCAAATTGTACAATAGATGATTTATTAAAATTTGTTAAAGGACCTGATTTTCCTACTGGTGGAATAATTTATGATTGTCCTGGACTAAAAGATATTTATTATACAGGTCGTGGTAAGATTGAAATTGCTAGTAAAGTCGATGTAATCGAAGGAAAAGACTCTAATCAATTATTAATTACTAATATTCCATACAAAGTTAATAAACAAGAATTAGTTTATTCTATTGATAAAATTAAAAAATCTAAAGAAGTTGATGGAATTGTTGAAGTACTTGATGAATCAGCAAATGATGATATTAAAATTGTGGTTGAATTAAAAAAAGATGTTGATCCTAAAATTGTTTTAACTTATTTATTTAATAAAACTCAACTTAAGGTGAATTATAATGCTAATGTTGTAGCTATTTCTAATAATAGGCCAAAAACTTTAACGCTTTCATCTTATTTAGATACATATATTGCTCATCAAATTGACGTTATCACTAGAAGAAGTAAATTTGATTTAAATGCTGCAAAAAATCGTTTACATATTGTTTTAGGCCTTATTAAAGCAATTAATATTATCGATGAAATCGTTAAACTTATTAAAAAGAGTAAAGATAAGAAAAATGCTAAAGAAAATTTAATGAATACTTATAACTTTACTGAACCTCAAGCAGAAGCAATTGTTATGATGCATTTATATAAATTATCTAATACTGATGTTAATATTTATATTAATGAAAAATTAGATTTAGAAAAAACAATTGCTGAGCTTGAAGAAATCTTAAATGATGATCATAAATTGAAGAAAGTCATTATCAAAGATTTAAAAGATATTTCTAATAAATTCGGCATTGAACGTCGTACAAAGATTCAAGAAAAAGAAGAAGAAATCGTAATTGATAAGCGTGATTTAATTGCTAAAGAAGATGTTTATGTAGTTTTAAGTAAAGAAGGCTACATAAAAAGAGCTTCTTTAAAATCATATAAATCTAGTAATGGCGCTTTACCTGGTTTAAAAGAAGGTGATTCTTTAGTTATTTCTATGATTGCAAATACTATGGATTACATCTTAGGTTTTACTAATAAAGGCAATTATTTATTTATTCCAGTCCATGAAATTGTTGAAGGAAAATGGAAAGATGAAGGTAAACATATTAATTATTTAATTACCTTACCGATGGAAGAAACTATAGTTAAAGCAATTTTAGTAAAAGATTTCAATAAAAATGTCAGTATTGGTTTAGTTAGTAAGAACGGGCAAATCAAAAAGACTAAATTAAGTGAATTCTTTGTAAGTAGATATAGTAAACCTATTGCCTGTATGAAACTATTTGGTGATGATGAATTAGTTGATGTTTCTGTATTAAATGGAAATAGTAATTTATTTGTTATTACTAAATTAGGTAATTCAACTTACTTTAGCGAAAATGAAATTAGTGACACAGGATTAAAGACTAGTGGTGTTAAAGCTATATCAACTTTAAAAAATAGTGAGATTAAATCGTTATTATCCTATAGAAATAGTGAAAAAGGCAAAGTATTATTTGTTACTGATGAAGGTTCTTATAGAGTATTTGATATTTCTAACTTAGAATTAACTCCTAGATTAGGAAGAACTCAAAGCGTATTTAGCTCATTTAAGAGTTCACCACATAATCTTGTTCATACTACGAAGATATTAAATAAAGATCCTATTACTCTAGAATTGTTATTAAGTGATAAGACAATAAAAGAAATTACTATCGAGGATTTCAGAGTATCACAAGAAAAAATGTGTAAGAAAAATCTTGATACACCTGATGGAGTTAAAATTGAAGATGTTTATATTCAAAATGTTCAAGTGATAGATGAAGATACCATAGTTGAAAATAGTCCAATTAAAAAAGAAAGTAATAACAATAACACTCCTCAAAATGACGATAAAGAAGAATATGAACAAATCTCAATTTTTGATGAAATGGGTGATTAAGTAGTAAATTAGTAATTATTTAGTAGATATTTAGTATAAAAATATCAAACTATTGAGAAGAATGACTTATTATAAAAGTCATTTTTTTCTTTTTTGATAAAATTAGTATTTATAGTTTATTTTAAATTGATATTTATTTATAATAAATATATGAAAAGAATCATTCCTTTTGCTTATGCAATAAATGTTTATGATATAGATATTGATTTCTATAAAAAAATTAATGCAAAATACATTTTTTTAGATTTAGATAACACATTAGATACTCACGTTACAGAAGTACCAAGTGAAAGAGCTAGAGATTTAATTACCAAAATGAAAGAAAACGGTTTGATTCCAATAATTCTAAGTAACAATAAAGAAAAAAGAGTTGCTAAATATGCTAACTCTTTAGGAGTTAATTATTTGTATCACTCTAGGAAACCATTTAAATTTAAAATAGAAAAATATCTAAAAAAGAACAATATTCCGAAAGAGAATGCTATAATGATAGGAGATCAGTTAATGACTGATATTAGGTGTTCCTATCGATTAAAAATGAGAGGAATATTAACTGAAAAATTGTGGCCAAATGACCAGTTTGTTACCAAACTACTAAGATGGCTAGATAAATTAAAGCGAAAGAGATTAAAAAAAGACAATTTATTAGTAGATTGGAGGGTTATTTATGGCAGAATTAAATAGAGTCGCAAGATGTTACAAATGTGGTGCAATTTTACAAACGACCGATCCTAAAGGAGTTGGCTATATTTCACCTGAAATTGTAAATAAATATCCAGAAGGATTATTGCTTTGCAATGATTGCTTTACAAATGAAAGATTTAATATCCAACCAACAGAAGCTCATTACGAAGAATCTTATCAATCAATTTTAGAAACTGTAAAGCAAAGTAAAGCACTAGTTTGCTATGTTATTGATTTATTAAGTTTTGAAGGTAGTTTTATATCAAAATTAAATGAAATGATAGAAGGACTCGATGTTTTAGTTGTTGGAAATAAGCGTGATTTATTACCAGACAATGTCGATGATAATGCTTTATTACAATATGTTGAACATCGTTTAAGAGTTGCAAAATTAAAAGTAAAAGATGTCGTTTTAACTTCATCACATACTAATTACAACATTGATTTAATGTATCAAAAGATTGTAGAACTCGCTAATAATCGAGATGTATATTTCATTGGTGCAAGTATAAGCGGTAAATCAAGTTTAATTTCTGATTTATTGAAAAGATATACAAACACAACTCGTAGACCTGTTACTGTTTGTACTTTTAAAAATACAGATTTAAGAGGATATAAAATTCCTTTAACTAATAAAACATCTATTTATGAATTACCAGGAACCGATATTACAAATAGTATGTTAAGTAAGGTTGAAAGAGCAGTTCAAAATCAAATTATGCCTAAAAAAGCAATTAAACCTAGAAAATTTACAATGCATATTAATAAAACTATCGCTTTTGGTGGCTTAGCAGCTATTCAGCTATTATCTAAAGAAAAAACTGATGTAACTTGTTATGCTTCAGATTCCATTGAAATTAAATTAAAGAGCATGCCAGGCGATAAATTAATTGAAACTACAATTCATAGAGGTAACATTAAACCTTGTAGTTCAAGATTTACATCATTTAGCCAATATGATTGTTACGATTTCCAAATCACAGAAGAAGGAAGTAGAGATATTGGTATATTAGGCTTAGGATGGATTAATTTCACCGGAAAGAATCAAACTTTCAGAATTTTCGTACCAAAAGGCGTTTATGTTTATACCACAAGAGCAAAGATTGTTTATGTTAAGTAGTAAAAATAAAGCATACTTAAAAAGTTATGCACATTCTCATGATATTTTAAAATTCAATATAGGAAAAGATTTAATTGATCATAATGTAATTAAAACATTATCAAATGGATTAGAAAAATATGAATTAATTAAGGTAGCTTTTCTTAAATCTTCAGTAGAAAATGAAGATTTAAATGAATTAATTTTAGATTTATCTTGTAACTTGAATGCAGAAGTAATTCAAAAAATCGGAAAAACAATTATTTTATATAGAGAAAATAAAAAATCCCCTTATCACATTACTTTTTGATTATGAATCCTGAAAAAATTATAGTCTTTGGCGGATCTTTTGATCCAATACATAATTCTCATATTACATTATGTAAAAATTCTTTAAAAGAAGTAGGAGCTGATAAACTTATTTTAGTTCCAAGTAAAAATCCTCGTTGGAAAATACCTACTGAAACTATTGAAGATCGTTTAAATATGATTAATTTATGTTTAAAAGACTATGGTTTAGATTATGAAATTGAAGATTGCGAAATTAAATCCTGGAAAGAAGTAGATTATACTATAGAAACTATTGAACATTTAAAAAAGAAGCATCCAAACGCTAAATTATACTTATTAATAGGAGCAGATCAAGTTAATAAATTTGATCGTTGGCGTGAAGCTGAAAAAATAGCAGAAGCTACACAAATTATTTATTATCCTCGTCCTGGCTATATAATTAACGAAAAATTAGTATCTAGATACAATATGATTAAAATATCAGGTAATTTAGTTGATACTTCAAGCACTAAAATTAGAGCATTAAATAGTTTAGATACATCAATTAGTGTCATTAATTATATAATTGAAAATAAATTATATTTTATGGATAAAATCGATAATTATTTGAGTGGAAGAAGATTAGAACATTCAATTAGTGTCGCTAATTTGGCTTTTAAGGTCGCTACAAGCAATAATTTACCATTCCCTGGTACTTATTACCTTACTGGATTAATTCACGATATAGGAAAAAATATAGCTAAAGAAGAGCAAAGAGACTATATTGAAAAATATTACAGATATTATACTGATATTCCAGAATATGCATATCATCAATTTGTAGGTAGTGCAATTGCATTAAAAGAATTTGGAATTACCGATAAAACTATATTAAAAGCAATAAAATACCATTGTACTGGCAATAAAGAGATGTCTGATTTAGGAAAAGTTATATATGCTTGTGATAAAATAGAACCAACAAGAGGCTATGATAGTTCAGATTTAATTGAATCTATGCTTAATAACTATGAAAGTGGCTTTATTAAAGTGTTAGAGGAAAATATGAAATTCATTTCATCAAGAACTAATGATCATAATCCATATACAGACGAATTAACACAAATTTGCGCATCGTATTATTTATATGGTTTAGATTATAGATAATTAGATTAATATTATTGATAATTACTAGCTTACTTTATTAGAAGTAGGCTTTTTTATTTATGTATTGTTAATAAAAGAATGCTATTTTCAAACATATATTACTCCGTATAATATATATTATGTTAAATTAAGTTTAAAAATAGCGATTATATCGATATTATTTTAAATTAGTTTAAATATCTTAATTTTATTGTTAATAAATTTTGATATAGTTTTCCACATTTTATATACTAAATAACTACTAATTTATTACTAATTTATAACTAACAATATGCAACCTTCATTATTTTCTGTTCGTTATCACAAAATTTAGAAAGCATATTACTATAATTAATTAATATTTTTTTAAGAAAAATATCTTCTAATTTAATTGGCTTACTTACTAACTTATCAAACAAAATTTTAATTTGTGTCTTATCAATTGGTTTAATTTTATGTATTAATGCTTTAGCTTCTTTTAATAAATTTATACAATTAATTCTTCCAATACTAATCCCACTAATATTTGGAGCGTTATTTTTACTACATAATACAATTGGACAAACAATTAATTCAGTGTCGTCATTCTTATTTACATCATTTAAAGCCACACCTAAGCATTTACTAAAATCATGTTTATAATGATCATAAACTTCAAAAATTAATAAAGAACCCCTTTCAATATCAAAATTAATTTTTAAATTAGAAAATGTGCATTCGCTATCTTTAGACCATTCTAATTGCTCTTTAATTTTATCTTTAATTTCATAATTAATCTTATATATGATTGTGGATTCTCTTTTTTTCATTAAATATTAAGACTGTAGATAATCTATTTGATATATTTTAATTAATGTTATTACTATGGACTAAAATAACATAAAACTTTTATAAGGAGAGTTAATTTTTAATTATCTACAGCCTTTTTACCTCCTTATAATACAAGTCGTATCGAATTAGATATTATTGGGGGTATTTAATTTATTTTTTTAATTATTTTTTTAATAAAGTAATTAATTATATCAATTATAATGAAAATAAAGACAATAAATAAGACTAAAGCGTATAATTTAGCAAAATTTAAATCATCTTTTGCTAAAAATATGCTTCTACCAATACCTTTAATATTATGTGAGCCTAATAATATCTCACTAGTTATTTCAACTTTAATAGCTAATCCACCTGATGAAACTAATGATAATAAAATATAAGGAAAATCTTCTTTTAATAAAACTTTAAAAATAGAATTAGCTTTATATAATCCACCATCAAGTCTTAAAGCTAAAATAATATTATTATCAATATTTTGAATTCCAGATTTACTAGATTCATAAATAATTGGGAAAATAATCAAAAAAGTAACGATTATAACGGCAATATCTTTATTATCTAAAAAGAAAATAAATAATAAATAAATAAAACAAGGTACTGGAATACATTTACATAATGTGATTAAGGGCTTTAAAAAATATTCTAGTTTATTAAATAAACCTGCTAAAACGCCTAAAACTGTACCTATTAAAAACGCTATTAATATAGATAATATTGTTCTTAATAAACTATAACCTAAATTAATATATGTTACTTTATCAATAAATAAAATCCCAAATTGATTAAATATTTCTTTTAATGAAGGTAAAATATTATTATTTTTAATACCTAAATAAAATAATTCATAAATTACAAACAAAAAAATAATTCCAAAAATAACCATCAAAATTTTACTAATTGTATTATTTTTAGAATTATTTAGTTTCATTTTATTTAATAATATTCAAAAATTCAGTTAAATCATTAATAGAATAGTTGTCTAATGGATCAACTATTCCGAATTGATTAGAATAAACATCCTTATTATCAACTGTTTTTTTACTTTGCAAAGCTTTTACAATATTACTTGTATAACCAAATCTAGCTTTTTGTTCATTAGCGTTTTCACTAAAACTATTGATAGAATCGACAACTTTACTAGCATCATATATAGCATTATTTAAATAAGTATCAACTTTACTAGAAAATTTAGTAACTTCTTCTTCATTTTCATTATAAAAATCTTGATTAACAAATAATCCTGCTTGTGGAATATAATTTGTGTTAAATTTAGCTTTAAAAGCATCTTTAACGTTTATATCAATAGTTGCTAAAGATTTAAATGGTAAGTAATTATTATTTTCATCTTTAGTATTTAATAAGCTAAATAATGCAGGTTGAGCAATAAATACCCAATCTATCTTATTTTCACCTATTTTTCCTTCACTATTCATTGCTTTTAATAAAGTTGATAACTCAGTTATATTAGAGCAAGTTAAATCAAATGTCTTCTTCTCATTATTTTCATCATTAATAGCTTCACTATACAATTTTCTAAAAGCTTGTACTGGAACATTATTTTCGTTACCAAATCCTAAGATGAAATCATCTTTTTTAGGTAAATCTCCTTCTTTTTTATTAATTCCTATTAAATGAAAATTACCACCAGTTAATAATTTTAAAAATTTATAATTAGATTTTTTATTATTAATCATTTTTAAAGCTGTAGTTGAATCAAAAACAAGATATTTATAAGTATTAACTAATAAAGCTGATGAAACTTCTGTCGTTTCTGAAGTAGTTTCAACTTCTTTATTTTTACTTACTTCATCATAAATTGCTAAAGTAGGAGCACCTACAGGGCTCAATAAGAATTTATTTCCTTGAAATTTATTTGTTTTATTATTTCCACAAGATACACTTAATGAAAGTAATATCAATGAAAATATTGATAATTTAGTATATGTTTTCATAAAATATTCACCTTTATTTTAAAATTTCTTTAATTTCTTCGCCAATCATAGTCTTATCTTTATTAAGTCCAAAATTTTTAAGAATTGTTTCACCAATATCAGCAAATGAATTACGGTCAGCAAGTTGTTTGCCATCTTTTATAGATTTAGAATAAATTAATAGTGGTACTTTTTCTCTAGTATGGTCAGTTCCTTTATAAGTTGGATCATTACCATGGTCAGCTGTGATCATTAATAAATCATCATTACGAAGATTAGAAATTAATTCACCTAATCTTTTATCAAATGCCATAATAGCTTCACCATAGCCAATAGGATTTCTTCTATGACCATATTCACTATCAAATTCAACTAAATTAACGAAGCAAAAGCCTTTATCAAAGTCTTTAGATTTGACTAAATCCATTGTTTTATCCATTCCATCTTCATTAGAATTAGTATGAACTGTGCTTGTTACACCAACTCCATTGAAGATATCGTTGATTTTACCAACGCAATTAACTTGATAATGATTATCTTTTAATATATCCATCGCAGTAATTCCTGATGGAGATATTGTATAATCGTGTCTATTACTTGTTCTTTTGAAATTATCTTTATTAGTTCCGATAAATGGTCTAGCAATTACTCTACCAACAAACCATTCAGGTTTCATAGTTAATTTACGGGCGATTTCACAACATCTATATAATTCTTCAAGACCCATAGTTTCTTCATGACCACAGAGTTGTAAAACGCTATCACTACTTGTATAAATTATAAGAGAATTAGTTTTCATACATTCTTCACCAAGAGTTTTTAAAATCTCAGTTCCACTTGCTGCATAATTACCTATTAATTTATGTCCAGTTTCTTTTTCTAATTCATCAATTAAATCCTTTGGAAAACCAGTATCTGTGAATGTTTGAAATGGTTTTGTTGTTAAAATACCCATCATTTCCCAATGGCCTGTCATTGTATCTTTGCCATTACTTGACTCATTTAATCTAACTGAGAATGAATTAGGATGTTTAACGATATTTGTTCCTTTTATTTCATCAAGATCAGCTATTCCTAAGTTATTTAAATTTGGTATATTTAAGCCATTTTCAAATTTTTCGCTTATATGTTTGAAGGTATTTGTACCGAAATCGTCGAACTTTTTAGCATCGAGAGCGTTTCCAATACCTAAACTATCCATTACTATTAAAAATATTCTATTAAACATCATTTAAATCCTCCGCTTAAATATTATAATTTACTTTCTTTTTGAATACAAATCTAAAGCATTCAATATCTTTTTAGTTGATATATGTGTATAAATTTGCGTTGTAGATACGTTTGAATGACCTAATAATGTTTGTACTATTCTTAAGTCAGCTCCATTTTCTAATAATTCTGTTGCAAATGTATGTCTTAAAGTATGCGGTGATATTTCTTTATCTATACCAGCTCTTTTAGCATATTTTTTTAAATTCATAAAGAAAACTTGCCTAGTTAGTGGTTTTTTAGTAGTTTTATTGATAAAAACCCGCTTAGTTTTATTAGTTTTTATTTCTTTATTTAAGTAATGAGATAAATAATCTAATGCAACTTCATTGATTGGAATACTTCTTTCTTTGTTACCTTTTCCTTTTATAGATAATATTTTTTCTTCAAAATTAATGGATTTCTTTTCTAATGAGATCATTTCACTTACTCTTAATCCGCAAGAATACATTAATAAAAGCATTACTTTATCTCTATATTCAATTTCATTTTCTTCATCGATACATTTAAATAAAGATGTTACTTCATCAAAAGTTAAAAATGATGGTATATGAAATTCTTTTTTAGGTATAATCGGCTTTTTATATATGTTTTTACTAATATTTTCTCCTTCTAAGAATATATAAAAGTTTTTTATTGTTGAAATACTTCTAGAAATTGTTGAAGCGCTTAGTTCATCTAAAGATTGATCAAAACTAAATTGATCTAAATAAACAGGGTCTAAATCATCAGTATCATTGATTTCTGGATAATATTTTAAAAATTTATTAATATCATTACGATAAGCTAAAATAGTGTTAGAGACATTTAAGCCTTCTTCACTTGCTTTATATTCTAAAAATCTATCGATCGCTTCATAAATATTCATAATTAATCTTTCTTTAAAATATCGCTACATTTAATAAATAGTTTTTTATTAACTTCTCTATTTAATTCATTAATTATTAAAAAAGAAGTATTTTCTTGCTCGTGCCTTTTATAATCATCAAAAGTCATCTGAGTAACCACTTCTGACTTATTTTTAAAATTCTTTACAGAAAATCCTATTAGACGAATTATTTCCTTATTATAAGTCTTATTAAATAGTTTAATAGCTTCATTTTTTATAAAAACTTCATCTTTTGTGAATTCTTTAAATGATTTTGAAAAACTAGTTGTTTTAAAAGACTCTTCGTGAGATGCATTTTTATATGTGATGGTAATAGTTTTAGTAAATTTTCCTTCTCTTTTTAAAGAATTTAAAACACTATCAATTTCCTTATTTAAAATTTGTAGGATTGTATCGACATTATTTGTATCATAATCAAAAGTTCTAGACATACCAATTGATTTAGGATCTTCATAACTAGTTTCTATTTCATCACTGGATTTTCCTTCAAGATATAAAGGAATTTCATCAACATAATTTCCTAAAATACTAATTAATTTTGGGTTATGATTTAAACATTCGTTATATAAATCTCCAATTGTGTTAATTCCTATTTCTTGTAATTTAGGATATGTTTTCTTGCCTATTCCAAAAAAAGATTTAACGGGCAACGGAAATAATAAAGATGGAATGTCTTTGTTTCTAATAATTGTTATTCCTAGTGGTTTTTTATAATCACTAGCCATTTTTGCAATAAATTTGGTTGTACCAACACCAATGGAACTTTTTAATTTAAATTTCTCAAATAATTCATTTTGAATTTTTAATAATATTGTTTTTATATTGGTTTTATTTTTTTGATAATAATCAGTTAAGTCTAAAAAACATTCATCAATCGACACTTGTTGAACTTTATCGCTATATTGTTTTAGATAATTTAAAAATTCTTTAGATAATAGCCCATAAAATTCAAAGTCTACAGGTCGAATTATTAAATCTTTACAAAGCATTTTTGCTTGGAATGTGGGCATGCCACTATGTATACCGTATTCTCTTGCTTTATAAGAACATGTTGATACGATGCCTTTTCTTCCATCTCCTCCAACAATAAAAGCTTTCCCTTCTAAGTATGGAAATTTAATCTCTTCAGCCCTACAAAAGAATGCATCAAGATCAATATGAAGTATAATGTTCGACATTATTTACTATTTTTATACTATAAATATACTAAAAAACTATTTATCATCATTTAAAGCTTTTTTAGCATTATTTAAGTATTCCTCCATTTCTTTTATTAAAATTTTTGCTTTTTCATACAATTCTAACGAATCGTTTAAGTTAACTGATGGGTTACTTATTTTAGTAACAATTTCATCAAGTTCTTTCATATCAGATTCTATATTTATTTTTTTATTTTCCATTTTTAATCTCCTCTACTTTTGCTACTATTTCACCGTTATATAAAGTTATTTTTAACACATCATCTAATTTAATATTATCTATATTATTAATAATTTTTCCATCGCTATTTTTAATAATCGAATATCCTTTCTCTAATAAATTATAAGGATTGATTTGATTTAATAAATTAGTGGTTGCAATAATTTTATGTTCATATATAGATAATTTATTTTGTAAATTAGCCTTAATAATTGTTAAACTCTTTTCAATATAATTAAGTTTGGAATCAATAATATTTGAGAAATTTGTAAGAATAGAGTTCTTTTGATAATTTAATAAATCTATTTGCAATAAATTTATTTTTTTCATTAATCTATCTTTCATGATACTATTTATATTTTCTAAATTATTCAAAAATTCATCTATATCTGGAACAGCTAATTCACAGGCTCCCGTTGGTGTAGAAGCATGATCATCACAAACTAAATCAGTAAAAGTTGTATTAATTTCGTGTCCTACTGCAGAAATTATAGGTACATTTATTTTTTCATATATAAATCTTACTAATTCTTCATTATCAAAAGCATTCAAATCATCTTCAGCTCCGCCGCCTCTTCCAATGATTATTAAGTCTGGATTATTATCTAAAGCTTCGCTTAAAGATTTAATAATTTCTTTAGGTGCTTTTTCTCCTTGAACCAATGTTTCATAAAAAGTTATATTACTTATCGGCCAACGCCTTAATAAATTATGTCTAAAGTCTGCAGCAGCTGCACTATTTTTTCCTGTAATAATTGCAATATTAGTGGGATACAAAGGTATTTTCTTTTTATGCTCTTCATTGAAAAGTCCTTCTTCTTGAAGTTTTTTCTTTAATTTTTCTTTTTCAATTAATAATTTCCCTTTTCCATAAAGATAGAGTTGTCGGATTATAATTTGGTAAGTACCGCTTGGTGCATAAGTTGATATATCGCCAGTCACAATGACTTCATCTCCATTTTTAAATTCATCCTTAATAGAAAAAGAATCAAATTTAAAAATAACTGCACTAATCTGAGAAGTTTTATCTTTCAAAGTAAAATAAAAGTGCCCTGATTTATTAGGGCCCTTATAATTTGCAATTTCTCCTTTTAAAGAAATTCCATGAAAAAATTCAGATGAATTAAATATTTCGTGAATTAAAGAATTAATCTCACTTATAGTATAAAATTTGTTATTTAAATCATTTTCCATCATTTTTTAAAGCGTTATCCAAAATACCATTAACATATTTATAATCTTTTGTGTCATCAGCATATCTTTTTGCTAATTTAACAGCACAATCAATAATGATATTTTTATTAGCTTCTTGGCAATAAAAATAATCAGCTAATGAAGTAATTAAAATAGCTTGAATAACATAATTTAATCTTTTAAAAGTCCATTTATTTAAAAATGGTTCAATATAATTAATTATCTCATTTTGATGTTTTAAACATTCAAGAAGATTCTTTTTAATAAAATAGTCTACATCGTCATAATTTTCATCAGTAACCATTTCAATTAAACCTTTAAAATCAATTGAAACGTTGCATTCTTCTAAAATTAAAAAAGAATACATACATTTGAAAATTAATTCACGTGATTTATTTCTAGATATAATAACGTCGTCAGCCATAATTTATTTAATTTTTCTTATTCTTACATCAACATCAAAAGGAACAATGTCGCAATAGATTAATAAATTTGTAGTAATAATATCAGTAATACTATTTCTAACAGTTTCTTCATCTTTTGAAGCATCAATATTCACATTAAATTTATATAATACACGATTATTTCTAATTGCTACATTAACTGCGTTTTTTAAATCAATCCCTTGTTTGTTATTTTTCTCAATGATAGCTCTAACACTATTTAAAGAATTTATACCAAGAGTATAAAATACTTTTTTTGATAAAGATAAATTCCCGGAATTGTTATTTTTATTTAAAATTACGTAATTTTCCATAACGATTACCTTACATGTTTAAGAATAATTTTTGCAATGTTTTCTTTAGTGAAGCCAAAAGCTTTTATAACATCGTTAGCTTTACCACTTGCACCAAAAGTGTCGATTCCAACGGCATATTTACCATATTTATGCCATCCAAATGTTGAAGCCATTTCTAAAGTCATACGATGAGCATAATCAATACCTAAAACATTTGCTTGATATGCTTTATCTTGCTTATCAAATAATCTTGTACATGGCATTGAAACAACTCTAATATCGACACCTAAAGAATAAAGATAAGATTTAACTTCCATTGCTAAACTTACTTCACTACCAGTAGCAATAATTGTGAATTCTGGATGATTTCCTTTTTCAAATCCAACAACATAAGCGCCACGTTTAACTAAATCATAATTTGAAGTATTAGCTAATAATGGCAAATTTTGTCTAGATAATATAATTGCGCTAGGAGTTTCAGTTTCTTCTAAAGCAAGTCGATAAGCTGCATAAGTTTCTTTAGCATCAGCTGGTCTAAATACATTAAAATTAGGAATTGATCTTAAAGCAGCTAATTGTTCGATTGGTTGATGAGTTGGCCCATCTTCTCCAACAGCTAAAGAATCGTGAGAGAATAAATAAATATTTGGTAATTTTTGTAAAGCTGCCATTCTCAAAGCACTCTTTGCATAATCACTAAATACTAAGAAAGCACCATTATATGTTCTTAAACCACCATGCAATAACATACCATTGGTAGCAGCACACATAAAGAATTCTCTAATTCCCCAGTTAACGTTTGTTCCACCTCTATTTTTTGGACCATAATTACTTCCATTAGCTAATTTTGTCATAACACTAGCAGCAACGTCAGCACTACCACCAACAAAGTTAGGTAATAATTCATGGAAATAATTTAAAACTCTTAATGAAGTATTACGAGTTGATTCACTCTTAAGTTCATCCATTGGTAAATGTTTTTTATTTAAATATTCCATTACATTATTTGTTGATAAATCGGAGATTTTAGCAAATAAGAATGGATCAGATTCTTGTAATTTAGTGACAACATGTTGGTATTTTTGATATGCTAATTCACCTCTTTTTAAGAATGTATCTTTTAATCTATCATAAACTTCTTGAGGAATTTCAAATGGAGGATAAGTATAACCATAACTTAATTTAGCATTTAATCCATCTTCTTCACCTAAAGGAGAACCATGGACTTTATTTGTACCTTGATTTTTACTTCCGTAGCCGATAATAGTTTTAAATACAATTAAAGTAGGTTTATCTAATGAAGATTGAGCTTTTTTGATAGCGTTTCTTATTTTAGTTAAATTATTACCATTATTAACATAAATAACATTCCAATTACTTGCTAAGAAACGATTAATTGTATTATCATCCATTGACATATCTAAACGACCATCAAGAGTGACATCATTACTATCATATAAAAGAATTAATTTATTTAATTTTTGTAAACCTGCAAAAGAAATAGCTTCTTGAGAAATACCTTCTTCAAGACATCCATCACCACAGAAACAATATGTATAGTGATTATATAATTTACTACCATATTGAGCATTTAACATAGTTTCAGCCATTGCCATACCAACAGCTTCAGCAATTCCTTGGCCTAAAGGACCACTTCCTGCATCAACTCCTGGAGTAAGTTTTGGCTCTGGGTGTCCTGGAGTTTTACTACCAACTTGTCTAAATTGTTGTAAATCTTCAATTGAAATATCATAACTACATAAATGTAATATAGTGTATAAGAGCATGGAAGCATGACCACAACTTAAGACAACACGGTCTCTGTTTATCCAATTAGTTTGGAATGGATTAGCAACTAAAAAATCTTTATATAATTCATAAATGATAGGAGCAAGTCCTAAACAAGCGCCTGGATGGCCACTTTTTGCTTTATTAATGCCATCAATACAAGTTGCACGAATACTAGCAACAGCTAATTCATCAACATTTTTAATCTTTTTGATTTTATCTTTTTTCATTATTTGTCCTCCTCATCGATTAATTTTATGCCAAGATCTTTTAATTGATCATTATCAACAGGTTGTGGTGCGTTAGTCATCGGACATACTGCACTTAAATTTTTAGGGAAAGCAATAACGTCTCTAATATTATCTGTTCCACTTAAAATCATTGTTAATCTATCTAAGCCAAAAGCTAAGCCTCCATGAGGTGGAGTTCCATATTTTAAGGCATCAATAAACCAACCAAATTTTCTTTTTATATCTTCTTCAGAGAATCCTAAAACATTAAATATACGCTTTTGGACATCTTGATCGTAAATTCTTAATCCGCCACCGCCAGCTTCATATCCGTTCATAACGATATCATATGTATAACTATAAACGTTATAAGGTTCAGTCTCTAATTTATCTAAATCTTTATCAACAGGTCTAGTAAATGGGTGATGACATGGTGTAATTTCACCAGTTTCTTCACTTTTTTCAAATAATGGGAAATCAACAACCCATAAAATATCATAAGTTCCTTCTTTGATTAAATGATATTTTTTTGTTAATAAACTTCTAATAGCTCCTAATCCAAAATTTAATGTTTTAAGAACATTACTAACACCAATTACTAATAAATCATTATTTTTTAAGGCAAATAATTTAATTAATTGCGCTTTTTCTTCATCATTAAGGAATTTAACAACGGATCCTTCTAATTCGTTATTCAAATATTTAATAAATATATATGATTTAAGATTGAACTTTCTTGCTGTTAAATTATATTCATCTTGTACTTTTCTTGAAGTTTCACTAGCAACATTTTCAATTTTAAAACCTTTAATATATTTATTTTCTTTGAATAAGGTTTCTTCGTTATTAATTAAAATTTCTTTAATAGATTCTAAATGTAAATCAAAACGAGTATCTGGTTTATCACTACCATATTTATTCATTGCTTCGTCATAAGGAATTCTTCTTAAAGGTAATTTAACATCATAATTAATTACATCTTTATAAATTTTTTGAATTAAACCTTCAGTTAAAGTTAAAATTTGATCTTCATTTAAGAAACTAGTTTCAATATCGATTTGTGTAAAATCTGGTTGTCTATCAGCTCTTAAATCTTCATCTCTAAAACATTTTGCAATTTGATAATATCTTTCAAATCCAGAAATCATTAAAAGTTGTTTAAATAATTGAGGAGATTGAGGCAATGCATAAAATGAACCATGATGTACTCTACTTGGAACTAAATAATCTCTAGCACCTTCTGGAGTTGATAATGTTAAAATTGGTGTTTCAACTTCAACAAAGTCATGAGAATCTAAGTATTCATGAACACATTTAACAATTTTTGCTCTAGTAAAAAATCTTTTTTGCATAACTGGACGTCTTAAGTCAAGATATCTATATTTAAGTCTAATATCTTCTAAAGCATCAGTTTCATCGGCTATAATCATTGGTGGATTTTCGCTCTTATTAATTATATTAATTTGAGAAGCTACAACTTCAATTTCACCAGTAGCTAAATTTTTATTTGGGACATCTTTCTTAGTTACAATACCTGTAACTTGAATAAGATATTCGTTTCTAATTTCAGGAACTTCAATTTCATCGGTTTTAACTAAAACTTGAACTATTCCATAACGATCTCTTAAATCGATAAAAAGTAAACTTCCTAAATTTCTTCTTTTACTAACCCATCCTAAAACAGTAACTTCTTCATTTAAGTTACTTATACGTAATTCTCCGCAGTGGTGAGTTCTTTTTAATTCTTGCATATTAATTAATTCTCCTCGTGATGATGATGTTCATCTTCATCAAATAATTCATCTAATTTGTCTAATAAATCTTCATTTTTAACTAGAGTTTGTTCTTTTGTATGTAAATTCTTTAAGATAACGCAGTCATTATTTAGTTCATCTTCGCCAATAATAACAGCAAAACTTGCATCTCTTCTTTCAGCTTTTTTAAACATTTGAGACATATTTTTATTCTCTAAGCAAATATCTGTTGAAAAGCCGTTTAATCTTAAAAAATTAGCTAATGAATTAGCACTTTCTAATACTTTTTCGCCTAAAGGCATAATATAAATATCTAAATTTGATTTTAAATCATCAAATAAATTATCATCTTGCATAACACTTACAAGTCTTTCAATACCGAGTGCTAATCCAACTCCTTCAAGATTTGGACCGCCAATTTCATTAATTAAATTTGAATAATGGCCACCGCCACCTAAAGCACCATAATTTTTACCTAAATTAGATACATAATGATATTCAAAAACTACACCAGTATAGTAATCAAGTCCTCTAACTAAATTATCATCTAATTCGTATTCAACACCGATTCTATCTAAAAATTCTAATATAGAATTAAAATATTTTTTTGAATTTTCGCTTAAATAATCGCGAATTCTAGGTGCATCTTTAACAATTTCAATATCGTGTGGAACTTTACAATCAAGAATTCTTAAAACATTTTTATTAAATCTTTCTTTGCAATCATCGCACATTTCTTCGATTTTATTGCCAAAATATTCTCTTAAAGCATCTCTATATTTGCTTCTACTTTCTTCATCGCCTAAATAATTAATTTTTAATTTTAAATTAGAAAAACCAAGCATTTTTAATGCATTATATCCTAAAGATATAACTTCAGCATCTCTATATGGAGAATTTACACCACAGCATTCGATACCAAATTGATTAAATTGCCTATATCTACCTTGTTGTGGTCTTTCATAACGAAAGTTTGGACCAACATAAAAAGCCTTAATTGGAAAATCTTGATTAGCAAATAGCTTATTGTTAACCATACTTCTTATTGTTCCAGCAGTCATTTCTGGTCTTAGTGTAATTAAACGATCGCCCTTATCATAAAATGTGTACATTTCTTTACGGACTATATCGCTTCCTTCACCAACACTACGTAAAAATAAATCACTGCTTTCAATAATTGGCGTTCTAAATTCTTTATAGTTATATAAACTTGCGACCTTAGTTAAAAGCTCTTCTACATAAGAGTATTGGCGAGCTTCATCTAATATAACATCATGTGTTCCTTTTAAAACATTAAACATACAAAAACCTCAATTTATTTATATATTATAAATAATATTGTCTTTAAAATAAAGACTATAAGCAATATTTTTAGTGAACTCTTCTTTTAACTTCATAGATATCATGAACATTTTTCAATGTTTGAAATATCTTATTTAAAGTATTTAAATCAGGAACATAAATTTGACAATAAACAGTACATGTTAAATTTTCTGGATGAAGTTTAGCATTTAACTCTGTAACTTTAATCTTATTTGAGCTTAAGGTTGACAAAATATCAGCAAGTAAATTAGGTCTATCGTTACACTCTAATTGTATATCAACTGGATAATCAGCTATGCCTAAATTATCTTTCCAATGTACATCTATCAAACGACTCTTAGCGTTTTTTAAGTTTGGACAAGCGGCTCTATGAACAGTAATTCCCATACCTTTAGTTACGTAGCCAACAATGGTGTCTCCAGGTATAGGAGTACAACAATTTCCAAGGCTAATTTTTAACCCTGAACCTGTTCCTTTTACATATACTGGGCAATTGTCATTATTAATTTCAACCTTCTTTGATAAGTTTAAATTTTGTATTTCTTTTCTTTTTATTCCTAAAAAATCACATATTAAAGCAGGGTTAGGATTATGATTGCTTACACCAATAAATAATTCTTCTAAATTATCGAAATGGTAGTTTTTTAGTACATTTTCAGTAGATAATAAGTTTTCCATTTCCTTTTCATCTACTCCTCTATCCTTAAAGAAATCAACACAAGATTGTTTTCCTTTAGAGATTTTATCATCTCTTAATAAATCATTATTCTTCTTTTGTAAAAACTTTTTAATACGTGATTTAGCAGAATTAGTTTTTACAATATTAAGCCATCCTTCATTAGGACCGGCTGAAGTTTTAGAGGTTTTAATATCAACTACATCGCCAGTTTTTAATACAGTATTTAAAGGGACAAGCATATTATTTACGATAGCTCCAACAGCTTGTTCTCCAACTTTTGTATGTATTCTATACGCAAAATCTAAAGGTGTTGAACCCGCTGGTAAATCAATAACACGACCTTTTGGAGTAAACACATAAACGTTTGCTTCGAATATATCCTTTGACAAATGCTTCATATATTCTTGAGCAGTTTCATCACTACTTTCAGAGCTAATAGAAACAAAGTCTCTAAACCAATGTAGCTTCTCTTCTATCTCTTGTTGCTCTTTTTTAGGGTTATATTTTTCTCCTTCTTTATAACGCCAATGAGCAGCAATACCAATTTCAGCAACCTCATCCATTTCTTTAGTTCTTATTTGAACTTCGAAAATATTACCATCGCCAGCAATAATCGATGTATGGAGTGATTGATACATATTTGGTTTAGGAACTGCAATATAGTCTTTAAATCTTCCAGGAATTGGCTTAAATTGAGCATGAATCAACCCTAAAATTTCATAACAATTAATTTCAGTTTCAGTTATAACACGCAATGCTAAAACATCATAAATTTCATCGAAACTATGTCCTTTAAGATACATTTTCTTATAAATGGAATAAATAGACTTAACTCTGCTTTCAATTTCAAAATTAATATTATTTTTAAGAATAATATCAGCAATTTTCTTTTTTAAAGTTTCAAGAGCTTTTCCTCTATTTTTAATTTTATTATTCAATAAATCCAATATTTCATTATATTTTTGAGGTTCTTGAATCTTTAAAGACAAATCTTCTAATTCACTTTCTATTCTATAAACACCAATACGATGAGCAATCGGAGCAAAAACATCCAAAGTTTCTTTAGCTAATGCTTGTTGTCTTTCTGGTTTTAAAGCTTCTACAGTTCGCATATTATGTAAACGATCAGCTAATTTAATTAAAATAACACGTATATCTTTAGCCATGCCAAGGAAAATTTTTCGACGATCTTCAGCTTCGAATTCTTCCTGTGTTCTATGTGATAATTTTAATCTTTGAATTTTGGTTAAAGCATCAACTATTTGAGCACATTCTGGCCCAAATAATCTATTTATATCATCTATTGTAGTATCTGTGTCTTCAACAACATCATGTAATAAACCACTTGCTATGGTAATAGGTCCACATTGTAAAGTTGTTAAAATATAGGCTACTTCGAGTAAATGATGAATGTAAGGCTCACCACTTTTTCTAAAAATTCCTGCATGCTTTTTTTCTACAAATGCATATGCATCATCAATTAATTTGATGCTATCTTCATTATGAATGTAAGTTAAATAATTAGCTTTTACATCTTGATAAGAATGCATTTTATAGCCACCATTAGGTTTAATCTCTTTATTAATTTCGTTCAATATTTCTTCCATAATAGTTATTTTACTACAAAATTAATTTTTGTAATATGAAATTACTTTAAATTGCGCTTTATGTGTGTTTTTAAAGAAATTATCTTCAAAAGTGCCGATAAAATTTACAAAATTATAATTTAATAGATTAATATCAAAATTAAAATAGATTAATGATGAATTAATTCCTAATGGCGTAATTATATGCTTTTTATCGCGACTAAAAACTAATTCTTTTGTATAAAAATTAGAAAGTTCAAAAATAGGCACTGGATTATCTTGCCCAAAAGGAGCAAAAGCTCTTAATAATTTATAATTTTCATTAGTAACTTCATTAAGTCCTATATTTATATATTTTTTATTAGTCTCAATAAAAGGATGATTTATTGCATATTCAAATAATTTTTGCTTAACAATCTCCAAATTTTCTTTCTTAAGTCTAATTCCACCTGCGTTTTTATGGCCTCCATAAGAAAGTAATAAATCTTCTATATTATTAAAAGCATCAATGATATCAAATCCATCTTTAGTTCTTATACTGCCTTTTAATATATCTTTATTATCTAATTCTTCTATTAAAATTAATGCTGCTTTATTTTGCTCATTTAAAATCTTATTAGCAATTAATCCTGTTAATCCTTCATTTATATTCATAACTTCAATAATCATTGGATCATTACTATTTAGATCTAAATTAATTGATATTTCTTTCACTAATTCTTTTCTTTTTTCATTGACACTATTAATCCAAAAAGTTAATGCTTTTATTTTGACTAAGTCCTTAGTTATAAAATATCTTACTATATTAAATAAATTATTATCATTAACTAGTCTTCCAATAGCATTAATTTTTGGTACTAAATTCATTGATAAATCTATTTCGCTAATATTTTCATTTTTTTCTAATAATAAGCATAAATTAGGAAATTTATACTCATTAATATAAATTAATCCCTTTTTAACTAATTTTTTATTATAATCAATCATAGGCATAGCATCACTTAAAATTGATATAGAAGCTAAAGATAATAAATATGGATCAGTATAACCTAACAATGCTTCACTAAAATAAAAAGAAACCGCTCCTGCGCTCATATTGATATCACCAAAATCAGAAACACTAGGATGAATTATATATTTTGCATTAGGTAAAATATCTTTAGGGGTATGGTGATCTATAATTAAAGCTTCCATACCTAATTTATTTAAATAATCTATTTCGTTAGTTAAGGTAATACCATTATCAACTAAAATTATTAAATCGTAATTTAATTGATGAAAACGATCAATATTTTCAATAGTCAAGCCATATCCATCTTTTTCCCTAAAAGGTATATAAAATCCAGGTTTTATTCCTAATTTTTCTAATGTTAAATACATTATTGATGTAGCCATTATTCCATCACAATCGTAATCCCCATAAATCAAAATCTTAGCATTGTTTTTAATTTTATCTTTTAAATAAACACTTGCTTTATCGATTTTATTGAAATTTAAAAAACTAGGTAAATTATCATCTTCATTAAGAAGTAGATCAAAATCCGCCTTGGTTATGTCGTAATATTCTAATAATTTATCAAGAAATGTCTTCATATTTAAATAAAAAAGGCTTTCGCCTTTTTCTTAATCGTTAATACCAATAAATGTTGCCTCTTGTGGGCCATCACTTGTATCTTTTGCTTTTTTCTTATTTTTCTTATTCTTTTCTTCTATCTTAGTTTGATGCTTTATAGCCATCTTGTGATAATTATTCTTAGTTCTTTCCCATGTAATTAAACATATATGTTCACTAAGATCTAATAAGGAATTTAAAGCTAACATAATCAAGAAGAATGACAATACAACCATTAATATAATAGTTTGTTTGAATGATTGTGAAATTATAAATGGTACAATTGCTAATAAACTAATACCCGATATATTAAGTAATTGATATCTACTTATAGCATGAATTTCACTTAATAATTGTTCTTTATCACATAAAGAAGAGATTTGAGAATGATTATCTTTCAAATAATCCTTTTCTTTAGTGAAATAATATAATAATGAGCCATAAGCTAACATAATAATTAATACTAATCCAATTGTATTAGTACTTGCATATCCAACTTGTAAAATAGAGAAGAATCCGATAGAAATCGTTGAAATTGCGCTTACAAATAATAATGAAATTACAAATTTTCCAAAGCCATATCTCAATAAAATATAAGCAGAAGCAATTGCTATAGAAATTACAACATAAATAAATGCATCATAATTTAAGTAATCATCAGAATAATTATAACTTGTGCCTAAATAAACAGTAGCATTACTTACAGAATCTTTAATTGTTCCATCTTTAATAATATCAGAGACGACATCAACTAATCCTTTAGCCTCTAACGTTTGAGGAACATTTGTACTTCCATCAGCAACATAGTAATAATTAGCACTATCATCATATATTGCATTTAATGTAATAACATACGTAAATGTATATTGATTATTGCCTTTATCATCTATTGTAGTTGTGTAATACATTACCTTTGTATTACCAGTTGTATAATTTAATTTAGATGCTTTTTCATTATTTTTAGTGACAATATTATTAATTAAATTTTCTTCAATATTTGTTATTGTAGTAAATCCATTTTTGGATTCATCATTAGCATCAATGTTATATTGAATATAAATTTGAGAAGTTTGAGCCTCACTAGTATTAGCACCATAAACATTCCCTTTTAAAGCTGTTGTTAATGGTAATGAAATAATACTACCTACAAGTAATAAGCCTAATATAACACTAGTAATAATAGTGTTTTTCTTAGTAACTTTTGCTTTCTTAAATTCATCGAAATATGTAGGTTTTTCATCTTTACTTAAATTAGGAATAAAGTCTTTTCTAATTCTTAATAAGTTGACATGTTCTTCAATATATGAAGAATTAGCTAATAACCAATATAATCCTCTTAAAACTAAGCTGTTAAATATGAAGTTTAATAATCCACCAACAATTAAAATAGCACCAATGGACATAATTATTGGATTATTAAATAAGTAGCCAATAACACCAACTATCAAAGTAATAAGAGATATATCTGCATGATAAACAAAAGTCTTTTTACTAGCTTCAGTATTTGCTTTCTTTAAGACTTTACCAGAATAGCAAGCTTCTTTTACTTTATTAAAGTAAATACAAACACTAAATATAGAAATTACAGCTACTGTTATTAAAGCTAAAATAGTACCTATATTAAATTCAACACCAAAGAATGACAATAGCGCGGCACTACAAAGTGTTGTTGCACTGACAAGAGCGAAGCCTCCTAATGCAGGTAAACCATAATTTAATGTCATAAATAAGGCAACTAATATAAATGCAGCGATTGTAGCGTATAATAATGCATTAATAGTTAAATTGCCATGTGATTTTAACTTTTCAACTAATGCAGGAACTACATTTGTAGTTGTTGATGTAGTTGGGAAAGTTGAATTAAGTAATACGATATCATATCCAATCGAATTTGAATTTAGTTTATTTAATTCAATCTTTGATAAAGCTAAAACAAGTCTTTGTAATACTGCTTTATCTGTAACACTATTTAATGAACTTGGTAAATAATCAGAATATTTAATTAAAATAGTGCTGTAGCCATCTTTACTTTCATTATTTGCATCATAATCAGCAAATATATCTGAAGGAGACTTAGTATTTAATTTATACAAAACATTATTAACAGCATCAGAATAATAGTTTGATGAAGTTGAACTACTTACAGCACTTTCAATGTTATATTCGTTTGCCCAGTTATTAACGATATAAATATAGTCCTTATCTTCAGGAGTATTTTCATCAGTTGTTGCACCTTCATTTTTAACCATCAAATCTTTAAAATTGAATGCATTTGATGTATCTTCTGAGGAAGCAGTAACTTTTTTGTAAATATTATCATAAAAGAATGATTGATTTGCTAAAGGCATTTTGATAATAGGAGATCCACTACTTGTATCTAATGTAGCTTTTCCTCTTTTAAATAATTGAGCTTTGCCTTCGTTATTATTTTGACTTGGAGAATAATTATCTTGAATAATGGAAACACTTAAATTCCAATCAAAAGTTAAATAACTGTTAATTGCATCATATAATTGCTCATATTGTGCTTTATATGCAACACGGATTGTATAAATTCCGTTTTCTTCATTAACATTTTTTCCTTCAAGTTTTTCAACTATAGGATTACTAATTTCAGCTTTATTTAATCTATCTTTCAAAGTATCTAAAACATCATCAATATCTTTAACTAAATCTTCTTCTGTTTTAGAATCAGAATTTTCATTAATATAATTCATGTTGTTGCTAGGTAAACTTTTAGCCTTAATTTGATAAATAAATTCACGACCACTTGCATAATCGCCACTAGCATTAACATTGTAGAATGTTGGAATAAATCCAACAAAAACAGATATTAATATACTTATACACATCATTAGATAACCAATAAATCTTTTCATAAACAATCACCTTTATAAATTACATTTATAAATTGTATTAAACAATCTTTGATATTTTACAATAAATTACGTGTTTTAACAATCATTTATTTATATATGTTTGCGTTTCATATTTGTAGGTCGATAAAAAAATAAAAGAGCCCTATA
Organism: uncultured Bacilli bacterium; assembly: GCA_934168325.1. Lineage (GTDB taxonomy): Bacteria > Bacillota_I > Bacilli_A > RFN20 > CAG-826 > Onthovivens. Next base: position 27 of record CAKPNG010000018.1, on the reverse strand, counting down.
ATTAAATTTGCAGAAATAAAAAGAGGT
>CAKPNG010000017.1 GCA_934168325.1 uncultured Bacilli bacterium | reverse complement strand
TAAAATTGAAAATTTGCTCAATTATGAATTTTAATACACTAGATTTTGAGTGAATACGCAAAACTCAGGTTATATAACCATAAGCAAATAATTTAGAGCCGGTTTTCATTACAATGCAAGAATTTTCGCCAAGTAACTTGATATGCCCACTTTGTTTTGAAGGGCTTCCTGCCCCTATTTGCCCACCTGTACCACACCAACCTTCTGAAGCAATATAACATACAGTACCGGTTTCAAAAATTAATTTTATATTGTTTTCAATAAATAATTCGTATTTCAATTTTGGTTTGCTAAGCCCTATACTATTTGAAAGAGGCAATTGATTTTCACTTTCGCTCATGTTCATGTTAAATGTTGCTTCACATGGTATTAAAAATTGAATTCCATTTTGAAAAATATATTCATTGTTATTTGAAAAGAAAATTGTACCGCTATGCGAGAGTACTATTTTTTTATCAGTGCTACTATTAGCACTTTCAATTGCTTCATGCAGATTATAAAACTCTATTCCATTATTTAAAAAATATGGGGAATTCTGCAAAGCAAAAATCGGAACTATAGTTACGTTTTCTGCGTATGTCCCACTAAAATTTTGTTCTCTCGAGAAAACTTTATTATTAAATTTCCATCCAATAAAATCATAACCAGTTTCAGGAAAAGCTGCCAAGTTAAAAGTTTCACTCGCATTTTTAGTAAGAGTAGTTTCTTCTATAATATTAGTACTATCAAAAGTATAAGTTCCATGTTCACTAGGAAGCAATGTAATAGAAATTATTTTATCTATTTTGCACATTACATTAGATATAGAAATTGTTGTTGGTGAATTAGGCTTGTTACTTTCAATAGAAATATTAATGCTGTTACCATTATTTAATTGTTTTTCAAATTTTCCATTACTATCATAAGATGTTCCATCAATAGTTACTTTCCCATCAGTCATTGTTATTTCATAATCAAAACTGAATTTACATACATTATCATTGTTATATGTAAATTTCAAAGTTCCATTTTGCTTTTTATTAGATGTACCTGAACAACCACTGGTAGTCGTCCCATCTACCGTTCCATTTATTGAATTTGCACTTGCTGATGACCATCCAGCATCTCCTGAAGTGTCGGCAGTAATATAAGTAACATCAAATCCACTAACACTAGCACTTCTACCAATACTAAAATAATTAAAAGTAATAAGAGATATTCCTAAAAATATACTAATAATAATTAAAATAATCTTATGAAATAAACTATTCTTCTTTAATTTGTTCATTTATTTTACCTCTATTGAATTTAATAAATATAATTAAACCAATACCTATTAATATAGATATAAGCGACCAAATATGAGCAATATGAAAAATAGAATTAGAACTATTAGATTCTCTAAGAAATTCAAATAAGAATCTAAATATTCCATAACTTAATAAATATAAAGGATAAACTAATCCATTAGTTTTTCCTTTATAAATATCTTTAATAAAAATTACTATAAATATTAGATAATATGTTAATTCTAATTCTCTATAAGGAAATCTAAAATCAGAATTAAATAAATATATTCCTTTACAACATCCACTAACTAAGCAATTTATACGAGCACAAAATAAAGTAGATATTAAAGATATAGTAAAAATATCAAAAACTTTAGATATTTTTACTTTTCTAATCAAAGAATATAGGAAATATATTAAAGGCATTAAAAATATACCACCAAATAAAGATATATTTCCTATACTATCTTTATTAAATCCACTTTCTATATAAGCAAATAAAGAAACAAATATTACACCAATAATAGTATGTATTAATGAAAATAATATAATTATAAAGACATTCATCTTTATTTCTTTTCTATTTAAATATAGCCATACAAAATTAATGATAGTAGCTAATAATAGCAATATCATTAATACATAATGAGATTTAATAAATTCAATAATCATTTATTAAATCTCCTATTATTTGTATTTAAATATAAGAAATAATTATCTAATTTATTATGAATTAAATTTAGAAGTCTAAATAATAACCCCCCCCCGAGAGGATTATTCAATTTGTAACTAAAAATAAAAAACATAAGTGTTTTCATATATTTATTATAGAATAATAAATATCTATTGGAAACTGCCAATAATGGACTTTCCAAATTATTTACAATTAGAAATTATTAAATATTATTTTAGATATTTCACTAATTAAACTATATACTCCATTAATTAAGATATAAGGATTAATTAATGGAGTTAACATTCTATAATTTAATCCTAAATATTCAAATTCAATATTGTATTTAATATATTTAGATACTATTTCATTAGATATAGATATTACTTTTTTATTTTTATATTTATCTATATATTGATCTAAAGTAATATTATTAAACATTGAATTATTGCTATCAGTATATATTTCATAATTATTTAGTTCTATTTCTTTAAAGAATTTATCTAATTTAATAGCGTTAGTTAAGCTTAAATGAGCTACTATTTTTATATTTTTGTTATATTCAATGATATTTTTAAATTCTTTAATTTTAGATAAATATATATCATCTTTATAAGATAATAAATTATAATTAAAAGATAAATTTAATAAATTAATTAATTCATTAATTGACATTAATCCTAATGAAGAAAAATAAAAATATTCTATATTATATTTCTCCTTTATATATTTAGCTAATGGAATAGCTTCGCTCGATGTTACTATAATAAATTTAGAATTTAATATATTATTAATATCGCTACTTTTAATAGTATTTGTAGAACTAAAAATACATTTTAAGTTATATTTTTTTAGTAAAAAGTCTTCTATTTCTTGATGTTTTTTTAAATTTAGATAAGAATAAGAATCTCCTAATAAAGAATATCCTTCACTAATATTATTTTGTTTAATTAAAAAATTCTTATAAAAATTATAATAATTAGTTATTCCTTCTATATAAGTTCCATTAAGTTTAAAATTAATAATATAAGTTGCTATATTATATTGATTGACAATTTCATTTCTTATTTTTTCTAGATCAATTCCTAATACACTTACTAAACTAGATTCAATAATAATAATTTTATTAAATCCATCTTTTTGAATTAATTTAATTAATTCAAAAATATTAGAATAATCTCCTAAAGCAATATTAATTTCTTTAACACTATAAACATAATAATTTGGTTTAATATCTTTAATAAATAAATTACTTAATTCCCCTAAATTATATAAACAATGTCCTTCAGTAGTTATTTCTAAAATTGCTATATCTAATATATTAAATAAATTGATAGTACATGCACTTCTAGCACTCATTTTTGTAGCATATTTAATTAAAGGCATTTTTAATTACTCCATAAATATTATTAACTAATTCTATTTTGCTTAAATTCTTTTTATTATTTATATTTAAATTAGATAAATCTAAGATAATATCTCCATTTAAGTTAGATTTATCTAATTTGATATCTATATCTTGATCTTTAAATAATTTTAAATATTTATAATTTAATTCATTATAATTAGATATATAAATATCATTAACTTTAAAATTATTAAATATATATACTATATAATCTATATAATTATTTACTATCAATGAATATTTAATATCTTTATATTTATTTAATATATTAATAATTTTATTTAATATATTAAATATTTCTTTATTATCTTTACTTTCTAAATAAGATTTATTAATAGGATATAAAGAATATTCATCATATATTTTTAAATATGGATATTTAATTAATAAATTATCAAATAATTTATAATAATATTTGTTATAAATATGATGTTCTTTATTATTTAATAATTCTTTTATTTTTTTATAACTTATTAAATCATAATTATAGATTGATATATCATCTTTTATTCCTATATCAGTTTCATTAATAAAAGCTTTATATATTAAATCACTTAAAACATCATATTCATTTAACCCATTATAATCGATTGCATTTATATATATTAAATTATTAAATTTATTTAATATTAATCCTTCAATATCTAAATTCATAATCGATGGAATACATGTTACTATTACTATAGTTTTATTATTTAATGAACTAAAATATTCAAAAGTTTTTTCTAAATTAGATAAATCACCAAATACTAATTCATTATCAGTTAATAAATAAGAATAATTTTTATATTTATTTAGATTTATCTTTTTAGAAAAATAACAACATTCATTAACTCCAAGTACTAATACATTAAAATTATTTAAATAAATAAGTTCTTCTAAAATAATATCCATCTTACAATGTATTAAATTTGAACAAGTTTTTATATTAATTAATTTCTCTTTTTTTAAATCTTTAATCTTCATTTTCAATAATTTTCCTTGCTAATTCCATATATTTTTTTGAAATTTCACTTTCTGGAAAGGCTTCAATTACAGTCTTATTTTGCTTCTCAGCATCTTGAATAAATTTAGATCTATCTAAAGTAAAGAATATATTTGCATCCATTTCTAGTGACGCTTTTTTAATTAATTCATCTTCATTTTCAATATTTTTCTTATTGACAATAAGTCCTTTAAATTTAGCATATCCTGGTCGAGCATTAATTCTTACTGCTTGAATAATATTATTCGCAGCATATAAAGACATCATCTCTCCACTAGTAACAACATATAATGAATCCGCATATCCGTTTCTTATCGGCATAGCAAATCCTCCACAAACTACATCTCCTAATACATCAAATAAAATAATATCAGGTTTATATTTTTCAATTAAATTTAATTCTTTTATTTTTTCAAAACTAGCAATTATTCCTCTTCCAGCACATCCATTTCCAGGAATTGGTCCTCCACTTTCAATACAATAAACTCCATCATTTCCTTTAATTAAAATATTTTCTTCAGTATCTAAGTTATTTCTAATAGCATCTAAAACTGTTAAAATTCTTTTTCCATTATTATGAAGAATATTACTATCAGCTTTAGGATCACAACCTATTTGAAAGACAGTAAAACCCATTTTTAAAAAACATATTGCTAAATTTGAAACTGTGGTAGTTTTACCAATACCACCTTTACCATAAATTGCGATCCTTTTCATAATTTTATTTAACCTTGCCTTTATAATTTAGTTATTAATTAGCATTTCCTTCTAAAGAAGCTATCATATCTAAGATATTTTGATGTAATGGAGAAGCTTCTATATTACTAGAAATATAACTAATCTTATTTTGTAATGCAAAATTATTATATTGAGCAACACTTACTTCATTATTAGATAATCCTAACTTAATCATAGGTAAATCATAGACTCCTTCATCTAAATAATCTTCTTTATCTAATCCTAATATATTAAATAAAACATCATAAACGTTATTATTAATAACATTATAATTAACTCTAGATAAAGATGATGATTCACCATCTTTATTTCTAAAGTCAGTTAAATCACTTTCTTTTAAAAAACTAATTAATGATAAATCTCCATATTTTTTATCTGTTATTTCTTTAATAGATGTTACATTTTTACCATCTATTTGATAAGGTTCTAATCCATTAGATCCTAATGTTAATACTTGATTATTTACTAATAAATACATCTCAAATGTTTCACTATTATAATAATATTTATTAGATATCAATGTTTCATTACCTTTATAATCTCTTATATAACATTTATTTAATCCAATATCTTTAGTTATATTTAATATATCTTCTTTTTTATTAATTTTATCTACTCCATTTAAATAAGTATCAATAGTATTATTTTTAATATTATTAAAATCAGTAATAGTAGCACTTACTACTACATCTTTTCTTAATAAAGAAGCATTATCTAAACTAGATCCACTATCAATTTTAATATTATTAACATTACTTAATTTATAACCTTTAATATTAAGACTATTGTTATTAACTTCTAAACTAACTCCTTTAATATCATCAATATGAAAGTTAGGTATAATCTTCATTATTTTAGTTTTATTAACAAAATATTCATTACTATTAGAAATTCTTACTAAATTACCACTAACTTTAGGATCTTCATAATCTTCTAATTCTAATAAACCATTAAATGAAGGTAAATAAGATAAAATATCTAATCTAGTTAAGTAATTTAATGCCATTGTATTAGCTTTATTATAAATAGGCTTAATTAAATTAACTTTATTATTAGTAATATTAAAGTTATATACAACATTTTCTAATATTAAATAACCATTATTATTATTTTCATCATAGAAATATTTATCACTAGCTATATAAGATGAATTTGTATTATTAATATTATAACTAACTCTATAATTTTTAGTTCCATTTAATAATTTTTTAATCTTATTTTCACCATCATTATCAAATGTTTTATTAATAGATTCTAATTCTTTATAACGTAATTTTAATAATGTATTAACTTCATTCATATCATTTACATTACTATTTACATCATCTATTAATGCTTTAGCTTTATTTAATATAGTTTTAAAAACTTTAAAACTATATTCACTATATTGATTATTATTTTCAATATCTTTATATAAATTATATGTTTTAATTAATTCTTCTTTAGATAATTTATCAATATTTTCTAATAAATCATATTTAACATCTTGATATTCTTCAATAATACTACTAATAATTAAAGCATCTCTAGAATCACTATATCCTTTCCATAAATTAATCATTAATTTATTATCAACATTTTTTAAACTAACATTATTAATATCTTCCTTACGTAATTTAGTTTCTTTACCTAAATTAAAATAATTAAATAAGAATTCTTGAATAGAAGTATCATTACTACAATCTAATAAATATTCTTCATATTTATAATTTAATTTAAATTTATCTTTCTTAGATAATAACTTTTCAATGATATTAATATCGTCAATAGAAAAACTAGAATCACCAGTAATTTCAATATTACCATCATTAATTAAGCCAACTTTAGTATCACTTCCTGTAAGGAAAATAGCTTTATTAGTATTTGATTCATACCAATATTTTTTATCAGCATTATTAACATTTATAATGTTATAACTATCTTCATATGACATTCCTTTTTTACTAACTTTTAATTTAAATCCATAATTATTTATCTTGTTTTTATTTAAAATGTCTTCTAAAGTCGCATTAAAATGAAAATTTTCATTTACAACATAACTCTTATTATTTTCTTTATAATCACTAATTTCTTTAATTGAAGTAGTTCCAACATTAGAGAAATCAAATTCAAAAACAACATCTTTCATCTCTTTATCTTTAGTAATTAAAGCTTTTAAATTATTATCTTTTAATGTAATAAATGCATAATCTCCATAGACACTAGGATTATCAAAATCGCATTCATAAATGTCATCGATAGTTTCCATTAAGAAATAAACATAATTAATATTATCTAATTGATAATAGTCACTATTATCAATTAATTTAGAATATCCATATGTTTCTAATCCATAACTTGATAAAGGTTCACTCTTACCAAATACACTTACATAACGATCATAATATTCACTAGATAATACATAACTTGGTTTAGACCAACTATTAGCAAATGTAGTTTTAATAACATTTAATTTATTTTCTTTTATTTCAAAATCTCTAGAAAAATCATCAAATAAGAAACTACCTTTATTTGTTGTTTTATTGTAATAAGCTCCATCTATTGATTCATAAATATAAGTTTTAGGATTAGCTTTATCACCATAATAATCTTTAAAAGTTAAAGTATAATTACCATTCATTTTATCTACATAATTAGTAATATCTTTAAATTTTAAATTAGAAATATATTTAGCTTTTAAGTTATCAATCGCTTCATTTAAATTCTTTAAAGCTTCATCTACTTCAATTTGTGTTGCATTACTATTTTCATTTACTTTTTTAGCATTACTTAAAGCAGTTAAAAAATTATTATAACTATCTTCAGTATATTTATTTTTAAATTCATCAGATAAATAATTATTTTCACAATATTCTATCTTTCTAGTAAGTGCTAGTTTATCAACGCTCTTAATATTAGAGTTATTACAACTAGTAATTAATAACGTTCCACTAAATAATAAACAAGTTGATAATCCAAAAGTCTTCTTTTTCTTAAACATAATTTACCTCCTATATATTTAACATAATTAAAGAATATCTATTTTCACTAAATGGCACATTTTGAACAAAAAACCCTTCAAAACTAGGATATTTTTTCAAAATATTATCATTTAATATATCTATATTTAGATTAGAATTTACTAATTTAAATTCTAATTCTATATTATTTATTTGATTATTTTTCTTTAAATAATCACATATTAAATTAAATTTCTCTATACTATCTATATTTAAATCTAATCCATTAATAAATGTATTAGAATAATAATCATAATCTATATTTTCTATCTTATTATATATATCTAAATACATATTAGATTTATAACCCCATTTATCTAAATAAGGAGTATCTTTATTAACTAAAAACATATTATAACTAGGTAATATATAATTTTTATTATTATAAGTAATACGGTGGCTACCAAAAGTAGTACATGATAAATAATATTTATTATTTAATTTAATATAATTATAAGCATGTCCAATTGTTGATTCTTTAAAAGCATTTACTTTATATATTTCTATACCTTCTAAAGAACATAAAAAACTATATGCTTTACTTAATCCATCACAAACTGCTGTTTCATTTAAAAAAACACCTTCTAAAAAATAACATTGTTCTTTATTTAAATCATAACTATCTTTATTAGAAGTTAGATAATCATAATACACTTCACTACATAAATAATTATATATTTGTTTAGCTTTATTAAATTCATCATCTTCTTCATTAATAATAGATTTTAATATATCTTTAGCTTTATTAAATATTAATTCATTAATACTATTTTCTTTAATAATAGGATAATACCCTTTAGATACACTATAAAATAATTCTTCACTATTATTAACTTCAACATATCCTAAATTATTCTTATATAAAGGTAAAATATGATCATTATTATAATTATTTTTATAATCAAATTGATAAATAGATATAGCATCTTTAGAAATACTAGGTTTATTTATTGCTATATCACAATAAAATATCTTAATACTAATTAAATTATATTTATTAAATAAATCATATTTAAATTCAATAGGATATATATAAGCAATATCACTAGATTTATAAGCTAATCTATATTCTTGATATATATTATAAAATCTAGTTTTATAATCACTAGTTATTATAAAACTAATTCTTTTGTCTATTTTATAAAAAGTTAAATAATCTAAAGAATATATAAAATCATCGATTGAATCTATATAATTATCAATTTTCTTTAATCCAATATAATTATATTGATCAATAAAATTTAAGTCTTTAATAATATTATTATAATCATCTATATTATTATTATTTTTATTATTACAAGAACTTAATAAAACTATATTTAATAATAAAATAATTATCTTTTTCATATATTTTCCTCATTAAAAATAAATGTATAAACTTTTTTATCATTTATCATTCCATTATTAATCATGTTTACTTTATTATTATTTTTAATAAATTCAGTGTATCCTTTTTTAATAACACTATATTCACCACTTACTTCAATCTCTAATAAATATTTATATTTTTTACTATCTTTATTAACTTCATTTAATAAAGTAACTAAATCTAAATAATTAGTAATCTCTAAACTAATAGATTTATTAGAAAATGTATAATAAGTATTCTTATAATATTCATAACTTTTAGTATTTATTAATTCATTTAATATATCTTTATAACTTTCACTATAAAAATTCCATTCTTTAGAATTAGTATTAAGTGAAGTTAAAAAATAATTATAAGTAGAATAATTAATAATATTATTTTGATAATTATATCTAAGTAAAGCACTAGTTGGACAACTTAAATAATATGTATCATTAATTTTTACATATATATAAGCGTGACCTCCTATATTATTAACTGCACCAATGTGATAAGTTTCTATCCCACATAATCTAGAAATAGATACTAAAGATTTAACAATTCCATCACATACTGCTTGACTATTAAAATATATACCATCCATAAAATAAGCCATATAATCAGTATGAATAGAATCTTTATAACTAACTGAATCATAATCATATATAAATTCATTAGTTATATATTCATATAATTTTAAATATATTGAATATTCGTTATCCGTATTAAAATCTATTAAATGATTAATTGCATTAATCATTTTCTTTAATATATATTCACTATTAGAATTATTTTCACATATAGGAAAATAATTATTTAATAAAGCATAAAATAATTCTTCACTATTATTAACTTTTATAAATCCATTATTATTTTTGTATATTGGTAAATCTAATAAACTATATTTATAATTATATTTATTTTTAATAACATTATTGAAATAAGAATAACTTAATACTTTTAAATTCTTATTATTAAATTTAAAAGATTTAAAAGCATATTTATTAATAGAACCTTTAGCACCTATTATATTATTATCTAATTTAGATATATCATATTTTTTAATAAAATTATGAGCAATACTTCCATATTGTCCAGCCCATCTTAAGTTATAATCTAAATTATTAATTAATTCTAATTTATAAGAATCAGTAATATTAGTATAAATAAACTCATCATTTTTACTAACAATTGATACATAATCTAAAAAATTAGAAAAATCATCTAAAGAATTAATATATTCAATCTTTTTATAATTAGTAATATTAATATCTTTATCAATATTTAAATTAATATTATCTTCATTAATATGATAGAATCTATTAATTTTATTATTATTACAACTTGTAATAATAATTAAACTTAAAATAAATAATAAACTATTAAATTTCTTCATATTTATTACCTTTTAATTCATAAGATACACATAATGGTTTATTTAATTTCTTATCTATATCTATTTCACCAAGAATATTAAAACAATCAAGTAACATTTCTTTAGTAAATACTTCATTAGGACTACCATAACTATAAATAGATCCATCTTTCATACTTAATAAATAATCACTATATTTACTAGCTAAATTTAAATCATGTAAAACCATAATAATCGTCGTATTTTGAGTTTTATTTAAATATTTTAATAATTCTAAAACCTCTAATTGATGACATAAGTCTAAATAAGTTGTAGGTTCATCAAGTAAAATAATTCCAGTTTGTTGAGCTAGACACATTGCAATCCATACTCTTTGTCTTTGTCCACCACTTAAGCTCATAATTGGTCGATATTTATATTCACTCATATTAGTAACGCTTAATGCCCAATTAATAATTTCTTTATCTTCATTAGATAATTTTCCAAACCCTTTTTGATATGGATATCTACCATAAGAAACTAATTCAAAACAAGAAATTGTTCCATTAACTTGTGGAGATTGAGGTAATATAGACATCATTTTAGCAATCTCTTTAGTATTAAGATTTTTAATATTTTTATCTAACATAAATACATCACCTTTATTTATTTTTAAAATTCTACCTATCGCTTTTAAAATAGTAGATTTACCACATCCATTAGGACCAATAATCGATGTAATCTTCCCTTTTAAAAATTCAATATTAAAATTAGGAATAATAATATTTCCATCATAACCAACACTTAATGAACTAGTTTTAATTGAATTTTCCATTTAATTCTCCTTAATTAAAAGATAAATAAAATAAGGAACTGATATTATTGACACAAAAATACCAGTAGGTATATTTACAAATATATCAACACCCATAACAAGCATGTCGCTTACTAAAATTAAAATTGAAGAAATAAAAGCTGATGAAGGAATTAAAAATTTCGTATCAGCCCCAACTATTTTTCTAGCAATATGTGGACCAATTAATCCTAAAAAGAAGAAATTACCACCAAAAGCAACTGAAGCGCTTGATATAGCAACAGCAGATATTGCTAAAATAATAAATTCTTTTTTAACATTAACTCCAATTCCTTTAGCAATGTCATAACCTAAATTAATTGCATTTAATACTCTAGATTTATAATAAATAATGGAGCCAAATACTATTAACCAAAGAAATAAAACACCAATATATTGCCAATTAGTACCCCATAATTCTCCTGATTGCCAACGTTGAAGGAACTCTAATTGATTTTTATCTAATCCATACATCATAACAGTTCCGATCGCTCCATAAGCAGCACTTGTTGCAACACCAGTTAAAATTAATCTAGTAGGTGATAAATTTTCTTTTCTTTTATAACTTAATAAAAATATAATTCCAGAAGATAATAATCCACCTAACATCGCTAATATAGGAAGTAATATTGGATTAGTATTATTACTTTTAATTAAAGCAACATATAAAGTAACAAATAATCCACTTCCATCACTTACTCCTAAAGTACCAGGACTAGCTAAATCATTATGTAATAAATTTTGCATTACAATACCTGCTATTCCCATACCAGCTCCAACAAGTAACGCTAAACATAATCTAGGTAATCTAAAAGAAAACATTACTAAATTTGAATATTTATCTCCAAATCCAAATATAGTTTTAATAATAGTAATAAAATCCATTTTATATTGACCAACATTACAGCCAATAATAAAAACTAATAATACTAATATAAATAAAACTATATTAGCTATTAGTTTTCTTTTAAAACTAATAGCATTAATGTTCTTTTTTCTTCTTAATACTAAACTATTCATATTAATTATGACTAAACTCCTGACTACTTTGTTTTCTTGATGTATAAATAAAGAAAGGAACACCAATAATTGTAATTATTAATCCTATAGGAAATTCAATTCCATTAAGAACATTACGAGATATAAAATCAACTAATGATACAAAAAATCCACCAACTACTAAACATGAAGGAATGACATATCGATAATCAACTCCAACAAAATATCTAACAATATGTGGAACCATTAATCCAACATATCCAACAGGTCCAATAATAACTACCGCAATAGCACTTAAAATTAAAACAACTATTGTTGATAAAGTTTTAATTAAAATAGTATTAGCACCAAGTCCTTTACTAGTATCATCTCCTAAAGATAATATTGTTAAAGATCTAGAAATAAATAAAGAAATTATAATACCTACTATAAAAAATGGACCACTAACTAAAATATCTAACCAAATAGAATTAGCACTACTTCCTGCCATATATTTCATCATTTCAGCACTTGTTCCATTTTTTAAAACAATAGCTGTAGTTAAACTTGAAAATAATGTAGAAATCGCCATCCCTGAAAGTACCATTCTATCAGGGCTAAATCTTCTTTTACCTAAAAATGAAATTCCATAAATTAATGAAGTAACTATTAAAGCACCTAAGCAAGAAAATCCAATTCTTTCGATTCTTCCTAAATTTGGTAAGAAAATAATCATTATTACTACTGCAAATATTGATCCAGAACTTATACCCATAATGCCTGAATCTGCCATTGCATTTTTTGTAGTTCCTTGCATTATTGCTCCAGCAATAGCTAAAGATGATCCAACAATTACATCAGCAATAAAGCGAGGAAATCTAATATCTCTTACAATAGTTTCATTAAAATTATTTTCATTATAATTAAATAAAGAATTGAATACATCTTTAAAATTAATTGTTTTTTCAGCACCAAATCTTAAAGATAAAATGAATATAACTATGAGAAGTAATGTAAAAATAGACATTAAAATGACGAATTTTTTAGTATTATTAATCTTTTTAAAACTTCTATTAAACATCTTTTATTATTTATTTGCTATCTTTAATGCACTTAATAATTCACTATATTGAGCTTCCATATAAAGGATATCTTTAAAAGAATATAAAAGCATATTAATAACACCGACTCTATTTTCTTTTACAGCTTTAAGTGATTTCCATCCAACATTACTTGTAACTTGTTCTGGAATTTCATATCCATCTAAAGCTGCATATATTGTTAAATCTCCTTCATAATCTTTAATTTTTTCATTAGATATTGCAGCAAAAGCTTGCGAGGAATGATCATTTAAAAAATCATCTACTATCTTCAATTTCTTAAATTTTAATACATCATAAAGAATATGATTAAAAGCAAAAGCTCCATTATAATCAGGCGGTATAGTTATACCTTGTAAAGAAGTAAAAATAGTAACTGTTTTATCTCCTATACCAACTTTTTTAATTTCATCTAAAATAGCTTTTTGAGTTTCACTAGCATAAGTTATTAATTTATCTGCATTTTCTTTTAATCCAAATAATTCACCAATATAACTTACTCTTAAATTATAGTCATATGTATCAAAATAAATTGGAATTACTGGAGCAATTAACTTAAGTCGATCAATATCGCTATTTTCCATAGTGTTATAAACTAAAATTAATTCTGGTTTATAACTTAATACTTCTTCAGGATCAAAAGGCTGTGTATTTTTTAATAATTCTACACCATTAAAAAATTTACTATATCCTGTTGTATAAGCATTTCCATCTACTGCTAAAGGTCTAATGCCCATACTTACTAAATCTCCAGCACTTGATAAAGATACAATCTTATCAGTATTCATGTTATAAGTAACTTTATCACCATTTATTGTAGTTATTGTATTTTCCTTTTTTATTGAGTGATCTCTAGTATCTTCTAGAATCGGTACTGTTGGAAAATCATCTTTTTTACTATCATTACAACTAATAAGTGAAGTAAAACTAACTAAACTCATTAATAAGAATCCTAACATTTTTTTCATAAACAACCTCCAGCGATTATTGAGTATAGCAAAAAAAGTTAACCTTGGCAAACTTTTTAATAAAATATTTTTTTGATATAAACAAATCGTTGAAATTAATCGTTTTTTTAAGAAACTTTAAAGTTTATTTAGTAATTAATAATTTAAAAATAAATTATTAATTGTTATGTTTTTTTTACTTATATAAGAAAAAATAATCAAAAAAATAAATTAAATAGTGATTTCACAAATAATAATATTTTTGTCAATTCTAAAAAGAATGTTTAATATTTGCACAAAAAATTATATCAGATTATTCTTGAAAAATAGATATTATTAATTATTGTAAAGACAAAGTTTAAAAGTAGCAAATCCTTTATTTATTAAAAATTCCTTGCAAAACCCACTTTTATTTTTAAAAATTAAAAATTATTATTTTAGCTATATAAGAAATTATTTCATTTCTAAAAATTTTCATATATCAATATAAGAGTAATTACATAACTAAAATATAATCATTGTTTTAAAATTATTTGTCAATTTAAAAAAATATAATTATAATAAATCTTTTTTCTTTTGTTCAAATTCTTCCTTTGTAATTATGCCATCATCAAGCATATTCTTATATTTTATAATAAGATCAACTTTTGCACTTTCAGATAAACCATGATTTTGTTTAAGTTGAGATTTATATGCTTCTATATTGTAATATCTATAAGTTGGATTAACTAAATTTAAAATATTTCCTACAATAAGTAAAACAACAGAAATCATATTCATAGTAGTATAAGCTATTGGTCCAGGACCAAGTCTAATATCTAAATTATTTCCCACATTAACTCCAGTGATTTCTAAAGTTAGTAAAGATATTATAGAAGCAGTAAGACATAATAATATTTCTATAACTGAAATAATTAATATATGAGTATGAGCTTTATAATCTGTATCTAAGTTATAACAAATAATAAAAGAAAGAATAGCCACAATCATAATTATAATTTGTAAAACAAATAAAAATGTTAATAAATCATATCGAGTCCATTGTATAACGTAGTATTTGTTGATATTTTCAGTTCCACCAAACATTAAATTAAACATAGTAGGAATTATCGTATCTCCGCTTGCTATAACTGCTCTTCCAAAAAAAGCAAAAATACTTAATAACGCAATAATGCCAGATATAACAATGCAATAAATCATAGCCTCTACCTCTTTTTTATTAGTATAGTAAAGTTTAAAAATGATTACAATAAAATCAAACAATTACACTATTATTGTCAATTATAGACACTTATATAACTAATAAAACATTAATTTTTATAATAAACTATTATTAATTAATGTAAATATTTCAACTTCTTATTTTTATTAAGAAAATTTACTAAATTAATAACAAAAACAATATTTAAAAAATGGCTATAATTACTGATTATACAAACTAATTAGTTTCAAAAAATGTGATTTTGCACACTTTTTGTAATAAATTTAAATAAAAATTGTTATTTTTGACTGTTTATGTTACAATTTGTGTGCAGAAAGGACTTCATACTATATGGAAATAAAAAGAGACTTTTATCTTAATAAACTAATTCGCAGTGCACATAATAAAATGGTAAAGGTAATAACTGGTATTCGAAGATGTGGAAAATCTTATCTTTTGAATGTTCTATATAAAGATTATCTTCTTTCCATAGGTGTTTTGGAAAATAGAATTATACAATTAGATCTTTCAAGTCAAGAATTCGCAAATTATACTAATCCTATCAAATTAGATGAATATATTAAAACCAAGCTTAATAAAATAGATGAATTTTATCTTTTTATTGATGAAATACAATTTTGTAAAAGCATACCGAATCCTGCCTTTAATGGTGTAGAAACTACCAATGGTGAAATTCCACAAATTAACTTTTATCAAGTTCTTAATGGTCTTCTTTCTAGCTACCCAAATGTAGACATCTATGTAACTGGAAGCAATTCACATCTATTGTCTTCAGATGTTTTAACTGAATTTAGAGGTAGAGGATGGCAAATAGATCTTGCTCCATTATCTTTTAATGAATATGCAAGTGCTTTTCCTCGAAAAGATAAAAGAATGTTATTTGAAGAATATTTAGTATTCGGTGGAATGCCTGGAATGATAGTTTTCGGAAATAATCAAGACAAAATATCATATTTGAATAATCTTCTTGAACTTACATATTTAAAAGATATTTTAGAGCATTCCAATATTAATAATAATACCACTACGATAAAAGAACTTTTATCAGTCCTAGCATCAAGTGAAGGTTCACTTATATCTATAAATAAAATCTTAGAATTATTTAAGCAAAAAGAAGATAAATGTATTTCTAGACAATCTATAGATAAATATATAAATGCTTTTAAAGACTCGTTTTTAATAAGTGAAGTTAACCGTTTTGATATTAAAGGTAATAAACTTATAGCAAGTAGTAAAAAATATTATTTTGCCGATTGTGGATTAAGGAACGCACTTCTTTCTTTTAATCAAATTGATAAAGGACATTTAATGGAATCTATAATTTATAGAGATCTTAAAAGAAGAGGGTACGCAATTAACGTTGGTATTGTACCGGTATTTGAATTAAATAAAGATAATACTAGAGTTAGAAAACAATACGAAGTCGATTTTATTGCAACAATGGGAGATAAAAAACTTTATATCCAATCGACTTATCAAATATATAATGATGAAAAATTAAAGCAAGAATCTAATTCCTTCTTAAAAATTGATGACTCATTCCATAAGATAATTATTGAAGGTGATTTATACATTCCTTATATTGATAAAAATGGCATCGAACATATTGGAATTATAGATTTCTTATGTAATGAAAAATATAATGATTATATGTAATAATCTAAATATCTATATTTTGAAAAAATAATTGAGTTTTGCATGGTTTTATACTTAAAATAGCTAGTTTTTACTTAAGAAATTCTTTAATCTTTCACTTTGTGGATTATTAATTACTTCTTTAGGATTACCTTCTTCTACGATTAATCCTTTATCCATAAAGACTACTTTATTAGCAACATTTTTAGCAAAATTCATTTCATGAGTTACAACTATCATTGTCTTTCCTTCATTAGCTAAAGTCTTCATAACATTAAGAACTTCTTCTACCATTTCAGGATCTAAAGCACTAGTTGGTTCATCAAATAAAATAATATCTGGATTAATTGCTAAAGCTCTAGCTATAGCTACACGTTGTTTTTGACCACCACTAAGTTCACTAATTCGATAATTCATACGGTCTTGCATATTAACAAGAGTTAAATATTTAATAGCAGTTTCTTTAGCTTCCAAATTTGATTTTTTTAATACTATTTTTTGAGCTAACATTACATTATCTAATACATTCATATTATTAAATAAATTAAATGATTGAAAAACCATCGTAATCTTACTTCTAATATTATTTAATTCTTTATTAGTAGGTGTAATTACTACATCATTTTTAATAGATTCTAAATATTTGGTTTTATCTAAATAATCTAATTTATTAATTGGAGACTTTCTTACTTCTTTATATTCTTTTTTAGCACTTCTAATTAATTTCTTTAATTCTTTATTAGATTTATCTTCAATATATTTATTTTGATATATTGCTAAATTATCTTCTGTTTCTATTAATCTTTCTTTATATTTATTTTTATCTTCTTTATATCTAGAGTAATCGATAAAATCATCTTTACATTTAGTTATATTAAAATAAGTATTATTTTTATAAATTAAAGTACCTCTAGTAGGTTCTTCTAATAAATTAATACATCTTAAAAATGTCGATTTACCACTTCCACTAGGTCCAATAATAGCTATAACATCTCCTTTATATACATCTAAAGATATATCTTTTAAGATCTTATTAGTATCAAAAAATTTAGCAATATTTTTGATAATAAGTATTAATTCTTTATTATTATTTTCCATAGCTATTTCTCCTAAATAATCTAAATGGATTAAATGAGAATTTAATTCCATTTAGTTTATGTTCTATTAATTTTAAGATTAAAGTAGTTATTAAAGTTAATATTAAATAGATAATAGCTAATATTAAATAAGATTCCATAAAAGCATAAGTTGATCCAGCTATTAAATTTAATCGATAAAATAATTCAGTAACTGATATAACATTTAATACACTTGAATCTTTTATATTGACAATTAATTCATTACCAATAGTAGGTAAAGCATTCTTTAATGCTTGAGGTAATATTATTTTAATACTAGTTAAAGAACTAGATAAACCTAAACTTCTAGCACCTTCTATTTGACCATTATCAACCCCATTAAGTCCACTTTTAATAATCTCACCCATATAAGCTGCAGTATTAAAAGTAATAACAATAAATCCAGCAATAAGCCATCCATTAAATACATTATTAATTGGACCTTCAAAATAGATATCTCCCCAATTAATTCCAATAGCACTACATCCAAACTTAAATAATAATGCTTGGACCATCATAGGTGTACCTCTAAGTACTACTGAATAGATATTACAAAATGCTAAACATATACTTTTAAGAGTTTTTATAAACCATTTATCAGTTTTTTTAATCTTGATATTTTTTCCATAAGCTAGAAAAATACCCAAGATTAGGCCACATATTGTTCCAAAAATGGACAATATTAAAGTAGATAAAACTCCATATCCGATTAAAGAAAAATTATCTCCCCATAATTTTCCTAGTTTCTCAAAATCTATCATAATGCACTACTACTTGATCTATTAGCAGCTCTTCCCATCATATCGCCACGTTCTTCATTAGATAATTTTGCTAAAGAATTATTAAGTTCTTCTTTTAATTCATCATTACCTTTTTTAATACCAATAGATACACTTAATCCATTTAAATCATCTTTAGATAAGAAATCTTTATAATTACAATATAAGACTCTTAATTCATTTTTATTTAGATTAGTCATAGCTTCAATAACTGGGAGTTCAGCAGGCATAGCAAAACTAATACCACCTAATACATCATTAGCAGCTAAAGGATAAGTAGCTTGAGCTGGACTATGTCTAATCGATTTATTTTCTTTATTATTGACAAAATAAGTATCAATAAATTCATCACCTACAAC
The DNA here is from genome assembly GCA_934168325.1 of uncultured Bacilli bacterium. GTDB lineage: Bacteria > Bacillota_I > Bacilli_A > RFN20 > CAG-826 > Onthovivens. Next base: position 11,462 of record CAKPNG010000017.1, on the reverse strand, counting down.
ATTTTGTTGACATACTAAAGTTTGTCCATCAAATAGATTTAATAACTCATCATACGACATTGGATTTTCTTTAGTACCTTTAGACTCATCTACATTAGCTTTTTTAATTAAAAAAGCTAAATCACTAGTTAAATATGGATTAGTAAAATCTATAGATTCTTTTCTAGTAGGAGTTTCTGTCATTCCTGCTAAAATCATATTTATTTCATTATTATTTAAACTAGGTATTAAACTAGCCCATTCAATTCTTTTAATAACTACTTCTTTATCTAAATCTTTACTTAAGTATCTAGCTACTTCAATATCATAACCATCTACAAATTCATTTGTTTTATCAATCTTTAAAGTATATTCACTACTTTTAGTAGTAGTCCAATTAAATGGTTGATAATTACATTCCATTCCAATAACTAATTTATCATTACTAACACTATTACTCTTACATGAACTAATAATACCTAAACTAGTTAAAGCAAAAATTCCTAATAATAATTCTTTTTTCTTCATAATTTGTAATACCTCCTAAAAAAAGAAAAGATTGCATCGCTCGATGCAATCTTAATTAATTTTATAAGACATTACACCGATAGCGCCTCTAGATAAACTAGGAGTCTATAAGATATTATCTTATAGCCCAATCTAATTTAATGCCTTAAATTAGTTTCGGCGATCTTACCTTTTGTTAGTTTCATTAGATGCCTCTTCCACTAACTACTTTTATCGATCGCGCCTCTATCAATCTCATGACTATTTTAATCGCTAAATAATTATTGTCAATATAATATTTATCCAAAATCAAAATTGCTATATTTACTGGAGTGATTTGTGGTATTTCACTGGAATGATTTGCGGTATTTCACTGGAGTGATTTGCGGTATTTCACTGGAGTGATTTGCGATTCATAATTGCAAGTGTAACAGCACCAACATCAACATTATATCCTCTCATTTTTAACTCATTATAAATAATATTTTCCATAAAATAAGTTTCTTCTATTTGTCTAAAATTTATACGAGAATTACGCAATCCTAAATCACTAAAATAATATTTTTTGGTGTATCTATATAAGACTTACTTTTTTTCATATCTAGAAGTAGATTCAATTAAAAAATCATCAAAACAATCGATATATTTTTAATAGTATTAGAAAAATAATATGAGATTTTAACTGATCTAAAAGTGTTTTTAATTTCTCTGGATTAGTTAAAGAACCTACATTAGAAGACAAAATATTTAATAAATCTTCTAAATCATTTAAGTTTCTTATGTTATTGCTTTTACAGAATGATTATATAGATAAGCACTTTTTAAGTTTACTATAAAGAAAAAAAATAAGCTAAATTTATCTAATAATTATTAAAAAAGTTCAATAAAATTTACTTTTAAAAAGCTATTATCGTTATATAGATAAACTCGGCACCCTTTAGTATCATTTAAATTAAATAATAAAGATTCAACGCCAGAAGTTCCACAAGATATTGGAATTCCAATTGTATAAACTACTTTAAAGATATCATCACCTTTTTTAATATACTTTAATTCGTTAAAACTACCAATTATCTTTATTGTAAACTGATTATCATTTATATATTTAAACGTTTTATCGCAATGTATGCTAACATCATACTTCCCTTCATTCCAAAAGCAATAATTTTCAAATTTAATAAAACTATTATTGTTTTTTTGTTTCGATATTACTTCACTAAAATCATTTCCAATAGCATATTCTTTTTTAAGTGCATTAAGTGAGGACCCACATGAAGTAAGACATAAAGAACTAAAGAATAACGGAATATAAAAAACACTTAATTTCATTTTAACTTGCCTCTAAGGTTACAAAAACATAAAAATTAATCAAAAAATTTATCATATTTCCTTTTCATAAGTTTATTTTAACAAGGAAATATGTCCTTTACAATCTTTATCAATTCGTGCAATTTATGATTTAATACATTAAATACTAGTTTTTTTATTAAAATCAAATAAGTCTTATTTACTAATTTATGTATATTATTTTTATAATTTATTACAATTCATCCATCATTAAGAAATCTTCAAATTTAATGTGTCTTACAGTTGAAGTTGAATAATCTATACTATCATTAGTAATTAGTATTTTTTGATTACTATTATCTAAATCAGCAAAAGCTTTAAATTCTCTATTATATGCTTTTTCATCTACTACGCTATAAGCAACTTGAATTAAGTAAATTTTGCCATTTTTTGATGCTATAAAATCAATTTCTTTTTCTTTATTATCAAATACTTTTAAATCATAGCCCATATATAACAATTCATTATAGACAATATTCTCTAAATTATGATCTAAATCATATCTATTATTATCTACTTTTAAAGAATTAAAACATACATCTGAATCATATAACTTTTGATTAAAGTTTAATTCTCTTTTTGTTTTAGTAGAATATTGCGATAATTCTTCTATCACATAAGCTTCTTTTAAATAACGTATATATCCGATAATTGTATTTATAGAGCAATCAATACCTTGACTTAATAAATATTTATGAATCGATCTAGCAGATAATATCCTAGAATTATTTCTTAAAACAAAGTTTACAACTTTTCTAAATAATTCTGGTTTTTTAATTTTATATCTTTTGATTAAATCTTTTATAACAATTGTATCCTCTAAATCTTCTAAATATTTAATAGTTGATTCAAGATTTATCATATCAAATCTTTTAGGAAAGCCGCCCCAAATTAAGTAATCTATAATACTTACATTTCTTTTTGTTTCTTTAGAGTATTCAATAATTTCTTTATAAACAAATGGCCTAATTCTAAAAGAAACATATCGACCAGATAATTCAGTAGCAAATTCTTTTGATAATAATTTAGAATTAGAGCCAGAAATAAAAATTGAATTATTGTGTAATCTAAGTGTTCTAATAGCGATAGCCCAATCTTTTATATTCTGAACTTCATCTAAAAATATATAGCACTTACCATCTTTTTTATTTTGTTCAACATATTTAATAAGTAACTCTACAGAACCAGCTTTTTTTAAATCAATAACATCTTCAAAGTCTAAATAAATCGTATTTGAAGTTTTCTTATTTATTTCATCAAATATAGTTTTTAAAATTACTGATTTTCCGCATCTTCTAATACCAGTAATAATTTTTACTAAATCACTATCATAAAAAGGTCTTATTTCTTTTAAGTATTTCTCACGAATAATCATTTTTTGCCCTCGTTTTACTTAATTATACTGAACACTTTTATATAAAACAATAATTTTGTTCAGTATAAAGTAGAAAATTAGATAATATTAAAGATATAAATAAACAAATTGTTAAAATATGTTCGCTTTTGAAATAACAAATAAACAAAATGTTCGATAAAAACTATTGTTTTGCTATTTATACTGAACACTTTTTCAAATTTTGATAATTTTGTTCAGTATAAAATAGTTAATTGATGATTCTAAACTATAATATTTAAAGAAATTTAATATTTAAGAATATCTTTATTTAATAAAAAATCATAAATATTAATAGTTAAAATACCATTATCATCATAAAAAGGAGAAACTATATCTTTAGTAATGATAATCTTTTTAAAAGAATCATTTATTTTTAAAAAAGGCCTAATCTCTTGATTTCTTTTAATTTCATCACTTAAAGAATAAGCAGATTGAATATAATACCTAATAGGTCCAATATTACATATAAAATCAACTTCTAAATATGTTCTTTCTACTACTCCTAATTTATTTTTAATAGGTAGAGTAACAACACCAACATTAACATTATATCCTCTCATTTTTAATTCATTATAAATAATATTCTCCATTAAATGAGTTTCTTCTATTTGTCTAAAATTAATACGAGAATTACGTAATCCTAAATCACTAAAATAATATTTTTTTGGTGTATCTATATAAGACTTACCTTTTATATCATATCTAGAAGTAGATTCAATTAAAAAAGAATCCTCGAAACAATCAATATATTTTTTAATAGTATTAGAAGTAATATGAGATTTTTTAACTGATCTAAAGGTATTTTTTAATTTCTCTGGATTAGTTAAAGATCCTACATTAGAAGATAAAATATTTAATAAATCTTCTAAATCAGTTACGTTTCTTATGTCATTTCTTTTACAAATATCTTTAACATATATTTCAGTAAATAAATTATTTAAAGTAGATATTTTATCTCCTTTATTTTCTTTTAAAGTAACTAAAGGGATTCCGCCATAAATCATATATTCAGATAATCCTATATATTTATCCCCTTTATATATAGACATAAATTCACTAAAGCTTAAAGGATACATATGAATTTCATCCCCTCTACCAGCAAATTCAGTAATAATATCTTTTGATAAAAATTTGGCATTACTACCAGTAACAAAAACATCGATATTATTTTTATATAAAAAACTATTTAATACACTTTCAAAACAATCCATTAATTGAACTTCATCTAGTAATAGATAATAAATTTTATTATCTATTATTTTAGAATTAATATATGTTATAAATTTTTTAGGATCTACTCCTCTATTTTCTTTTTTTATTTTTAATATATCATCACCAATTAATTGAATATCATCTAAAGAATCAAAAGCAAAACGAATAATATGATCTTCATCAATACCACTTTCTATTAAATGATTATAAAAAATAGTATTTAAAAGATATGATTTTCCACATCTTCTAATACCAGTTATAATCTTAATTAAACCATTGTTTTTTCTATCTATTAATTTCTTTAAATAAAAATCTCGACGTATCTCCATATAACTCCTAGAAAAGATTTTTGCAACTTTTTACACTTTTCATTTCTAGAAATCTTAATTCTCATAAATCACTTTTTTATAAAAATAATTTTAGATAATGTTTTTAAAATTAAAAAAGATTAAACTAAATAAAAATTTAATTAAATATTTATGCATATTTTTTAATGAAGAATTATAATTTTTAAATTGAGAAGAAAATTAAATGAAAAAAAACTATAAAAGTATTAACTCTTGCAAATGTTTTAACGTTTTCTACACTTACAAGTTGTAATGAAAAAACACCAGAAATAACAGTTAATTCAGATGCTTTCTTTACATTAAATAAAGAAAAAACTGGATTTACTTTAACTAAATGTTCTACACCGGATTTAGAAAAATATGAAGTTCCATCTACTTATCAAGGTTTACCAGTTATAGGAATTAAAAAGACTGCATTTAGTGGTATAAAGAAACTCAAAACATTAATAATACCAGATTCAGTTACTTTTATTGATAAAGGTATATTATTACCTATTTCTACTACTATTAAAGATTTAACTATTCCTTTTATAGGTCAATATAAAGATGATAATAATGGTCATTTAAGTGAATTATTCGGAATTAATAACACTACAGGTAGAAATAAAACTAGTGTATATGCTACTAATTTCACTAATATCATTATCACTAATCAAGAAATTATTCCTGAAGGAGCTTTAGGTAGTTGTGATACTATTACTAATTTAACTTTAAAGAATACTAAAGAAATTGGTAATAGTGCTTATAATAGTGTTACAAATATCACTAAATTATAATTTAGTGATAAGATAAATAGTATTGGTATATGTTCCTTTGCTTATACTCCTAATTTAACTTGTGTTAAATTTAATGGTCCTACTTATATTTCTAATTCCAGTTTTTATCAATCTGAAGATGAAGGATTATCTTATAATATTACTAATTTAGATTTAGGTAATAAAATTATAGGTATAGGAGATAATGCATTTATGTATGCATGTAAAAATGTAAATGTATTTATTCCTTCTAGTTGTATAAATTTATCTGATTGTGCTTTTGATTATTTTAGTAATGATGAAGAATCTAGTGTATATTTTGAATGTAGTATTTCTAATTATGATGATTCTAATTTCTTAGAAAACTTCTTATCTTCTTGTAGAGAAAATTACGATATTGTCGTAGCTTTTTATAGTAAAGATGCTCCAAGTGAAGCAGATATTGCTACAGGTTATAATTTCTATCATTATGACTCTAATAACAATAAAGCATTATATTAATTTGTGCTAAGTGGGTTTTTATCTATATCAAGCATAAAGTTTATATAATTAAATTCTGCTTTGTACAGCATAGAACTAATTTCGTCATTTCTTATGATCAATAATAAAAATCGTAGCTGTTGTTATAATAAAAAATAGAAATAAATATATGATTGATAAATGAGTAATAAGCGAATTATTTTTCAAAATTGCGAACAAAATACAAGCTATAATTGTATAAATTATATTTAATACAAAGAATACTATAGCTTCGATAGCAATACATTTAAGTTGAGGAAACGCTTTTTTATTAAAATAAATAAATCGCAACTTAGAATCGCTACAAATTTTCTGCTGTTCAAAAGTTTTATCACTAATATTAACAAATGGTTTTGCTTCAATGATTACACATAAATGCCAATAAAAGTAACACACCCATATTATTACTAAAAAATACATGTTATTGTCTCCCAATAAAACACATTAACTTAATATAGTAGAAATACTACTAGAAATAATTGAAGTAATTCCCAAGTTTCTTAAATTAACGGCTGTTAATCGTGCCACAGTTCTAGGAAGAGCCTTTGAAACAGCGCTTACGAACTGATTGCCATACAAATTAAAAACACCAGAAAATCCGCGTTTTGAAATATTTCCAGTCAAATAGTTGTTTGTTGCATTGTACAAAATTCCAAATTTCTTACTTACTTCTCTATTTTTAAGTAATTCTTTACCTAACGCATTGGAATTTTGCGATCCTTCTCCAGCCCGTGCACCTAAAGCCATATTTAAAAATCCCATGATAGTTGCTTTCACCCAATTTACAGATGACAAATCACCATTAGAAGATATTAAATCGCCACCGACGCTTCCGGCAAAACCGAAGCAGCCAGAAAAAAATGCTGCGCCTACTTTACCGATTCCAGTCGCAGATAAAAATCCACTTGCAGCACCTATAGCCCCATCAAGTAATACTTGCCAGCCATTGATGTTATTCCACCCATTTGTTAGACCTTGAGTTATAGCACTAGCCCCTGCTCCGATAATTCCACCAACTAGTGTTCCGATTAGCAAAGCAGATATAAACAAATGTCCAGTTGGATCAACATTATTTATAGAATTATTTCCACAATAAGCATAAAGATTTAATCCGTTAATGCTTTCAAAATCTAAATACTCGATTGAGTCTGGTGAAATAAACCTTCCAGTTTCAGGATCATAATATCTCGAAATCAGATAATAGAAATTAGTTTCTTCATCATAATAATATCCTTTATATCTAATTGGGTTAATTTTTCCTATTGTGTTAGCATCAGAGCCTGTAATCGATATTAATTTTCCAAAAGCATCAAGATTATATTTAACTATTAATGTTCCAGATGCATTAGTAATGCCTAAAATATTACCTAAAACATCTCTAACATAGTAATAAATTGATGTTTTATCTTTAATAAATCCGTATAAAATATCATTTTCATCGTATAAAAAATCTAGCTCATAATCATTAGTTTTATCATTTATTAGTTTATTACCTTCGTATATAAAATTATGACCTATTCCATATGTGTTTACTTTTCTAGTTCTTATTCCAGAATCATCATAGTTATAATCATAATGCTGCGAATTAGTAATAAATCTAATTAATCTTTTTCCTTCAAAAATTAGTATATTATTTCTATAGGTATTTGGTAATAATACATTTGTAGAATTATAAGTAATTGTATCTTCTCCAATTGATATTAATCTATCTTTTATAGTTGTATCATAAGATAAACTAACTCCATCTTTTAAAATAATATTACCATTTTTATCATAACTATATTTTTTATTAATAAAATTTTTATTAATAAAAATATGTTTATTAATAATATTATTAATATAAAAATTACTTACATTATTGATATAAGTGTTAGTTAAACAATTAAAGTTTAAATTGATTTGTTTATTAAAAGATTTAGATATGTTATTCATTTCAAAATTAAGTAAAAAATTATGTCATTAATTTTCTTGATTTAATTATAAAATTATTAGTATTAAAATACTATACAATTTAATTTTACAGAAAAGGCAAGCCAACTCATAGAGTAAACTTACTTAGTTTTGCTTGTGAAAGTAATTTGCTATTTTACAATAATATTTTTAAATTTATTTTTTAATTTTAGATAATCTTTATAAAATATTTTAAATTGAATTTTTTCACCAGAATTGAATTTAAAGATAATTAATCCTGCCGCTTGTTGTTTATAGATTAGTGCTATCGGCAATGCATACCATTTACATTCATAATATTCACAAGAACTTACTTGATCTATTAGATACGTATGATTAAGAAATACAATTTCACTATCTTTTAAAACAAATTCTTTTGTGCTTTTTTTATTTACTAAAAAGCAGATAACTAAAGTAAAAATCATCAAAGATAAGCAAACTATATATGAAATTAAAATTCCTTTATATACAATCGGTTCTTGTCTAACTATTAATGAGATGATTAATAATAACGTTGTAAAAAACAATCCTATATTTGGCAATAATATAGCACCGACTATAGATTCAAATAATTTCAATTTAATTTTAACCATCAAGATTCTCCTCGCATTAGTATTTTAGAAAATAGTATCAAAAATAAAGTGCCATTTTGCTGAACGAAGTGACATTTATAGTGACCATATAATTTAATGTACTTAGCATGCGAATATCTTCGAATCTCATTTTGAATCAATCTTTCAAACAAGCTAAAGGCACTACATATACCCCATTATCTAGTTTTTTTGCAACCTTATTTTTAGTTACTACCATTAAAAAAGCAGGTTTACCAGTTCTATTAATATCAATATCATTTGCAATTTTTACTAAATTTTTGCTTGCTTTAATAATATCATCTTCTCCTCCAAGCTTAACCTCAATCAATCCCCAAGTTCCATCATCAAATTGAATTACTGCATCAGCTTCTCTATTTTTAGAATCACGGTATTTATAAACATGTGCACCAATACAATCAGCATAGACCCTTAAATCATGAATAACTAAAGATTCAAATAGAAATCCAAAAGTGGTTATATCATTAAATAAACCATCAGGAGTTAAGCCTAAAGCTGCTGCACCTATTGATGGATCACTAAAATGTCTTGTTTCTTTAGTTCTTATCGCTGTTTTACTTCTTAAATTAGGGTTCCAAGCAGGAAGTTCTTCAATTACATACAGATTTTTTAAGGCATTTAAATATTTGGCAAAGGTATCTTTATCAAAAGTTTCATCATTTGAAGCACAATCTTCTCTTAAAGTTTCATCAGTTGCAGGAATTGAAACATTTCTTGCATATGAACGCATAACTTTTCTTGCTCTAGTTACATCTTGTCTTAATGCAATATCTTTAAGAGAAAATATATCATCAGTAACAACTACTTCATAATAGTCTTTTGCTTGCTGTAAAGATATGCTTCTATCATCAGTAATAGCTAGTGGCCATCCTCCTCTACATATATAGTAAGCGTAATCATCAATATTTTTATTAGAAAAAGAAGGCTTAAAAATTCCATTTTTTAAATCTAATAAAGAGACTTCGCCATTACTATCACCACTTTCATATAAAGAAAGCGTTCTCATCATCTTTTTGATGATACGACCATTTCCTGTATGTCTATTTTCGTTATTATTAATATCATCTTTGCTCTTGTCTGTTACACTTCCAGTTAAAATATATTGTCCAAACGCTTTTGCTTTATCAACCTCATATTTTATTTGATCCCAAATAAAAGAAACATGTTCCCATTCATCAATTAAAATTGGCTTTGGACCACAATTTAAGAATCTACTAGGTGAAATTTTAGCAAGATCAACATAATCTTGTCTTGTTTCTAAAGACATTAAATCAATTATAGTTTTTGCATGTCTTGCCGCAGTAGTTGATTTACCACACCATTTTGGTCCTATAATAACTAACGCTCCTTTACTTTTTAAAGTAAAGTCAATGGTTTTGTCGAACAATCTACTAATATACTCGTCTTTCTTTTCCATCTTTCATCCTCTATTTGTATTCATTCTATAGTAAATCGGAAGAATATTCAAATATAAATCAGAAGAATGTAAGAAAATAAATCGGAGAAATATTAAGAATTAAATCGGAAGAATGTGAGAAAATTAATCGGAAGTTTGTTAATTTTTAAATTTAAATGGATATAAATTCTTATAAAATTCGCTAATAAGTTTTCAATTAAATTAATTAAAAACTACCAATTTTAGATTAAAAACCTCACAAAACTAATATATTTTTTCAAATTTTAAAAATCTACTCCACCAACTCCATCCATAATTCTAATATAGTTTTTACTACTATCTTTAATTATGAATAAATAAGATGATACATTTTTAGTTGAATCAATATAAGTAAAGCAAACATTCCCTTTACTAGTAGTATAAGCTTCTTTATATCCATAACTAATTAATGACTCACTAATTGATTTATATAAACCACTTAAATCACTAGAATAAATAAAAGCTTCATATTGAGTAGTGTATCCATATTTTAAATTTAAATATTTTGATCCACCATTTTCATTTACATAATACATTTCTACTTTAGTATCACTTGGTAAATTATTAAATTTAATAGGACTTATATTATTAGCTTTAGAAACTAAATTAGAAAATTCATCTAAGTTATTAAAATAAGTTGTTTCTAATGGTTTAGTTCCTTTATAAATAGCTATTTCAATACGATTAGAAAAACTATTATGACCAGCAAAAGTATAATCACTAGTTGGATACATTGACATATCTAAATAAATATATTCATTACTACCACTTATTTCTTTATATAAAATATAATGATTAACTCCACGAGTTTTATAAGTATAAATAGAATTATCACTATTACGATATGTTTTATATCCTAATTCATTAATATATCTATTTCTTAAATCAGTATATAAATTAGTATTAATATCAATAGTAACTACTGGAATAGTATTTTCTTTATAATCTTTACCTGCATAACAATTTAAATTAAATAAATTAAATTGTGAACTATAAACTCCTTTAGGTATTATAAAATCATTACTATTAAAATAAGGTATATTTTTATTTATTTTATCAATAATTGTTTCTCCATGAATTATATTATCTTTATATATCCACATATATAAAGTTACATATCCTTCATCAAAAGCACTTTCAACATTATACATATCGATAATATATTCATTATATTTATAAATACTATGTTCCATTAAATAATTATCATATTGCTTATCAAATAAAGTAAATCCTACTTTATTAATATTACTAATTTGTTCTTCAAATTGAGATTTAGTCATATTACTTGCTTCATAATATACTCCACTAGTACTACCACTAACTCCATACCCGTTTTTAGGATTTAACACTATATAATTTAGGATTAATTAATATTTTTGAGAAATTACTTATACAAAGTATAAG
>CAKPNG010000016.1 GCA_934168325.1 uncultured Bacilli bacterium | reverse complement strand
AATATGGTTTTCGGAAGTAATACTTAATTGTATTTAATTTTAGGGAGACCTACAACAAAGGGACACAATCTAAATTTTATTACAATTAAATATAATAGTCAAAAAACTTAAAAATAAGTTGAGTTTTAAAGGCTTTTTATTAATTTTAGCTAAAAAATTAGTTTTTAAAATATTTCAAATTTATTACAAAAAAGAGGTAAGACCATGCTTACCTCTCCGATTAATTACTTAATTTCATTTACAACAATTTGATTATTAACATAGTCTACTTTATAAGGTGTATTAACTTTAAGTTTTTCACTTATAATCATACGAGCTAATATAGTTTCTATATTATGTTGAATAAATCTTCTAATTGGACGAGCACCAAAATCTAATGAATAAGAATTTTCAAGAACATAATCTGTAACATTTTTTGTAAATATTACTTGATAATATTCTAATGCAAGTCTTCTTGATAAGTCATTAAGCATTTTATTAGCAACTTTATATTGAACATCTTTAGATAAACTATTGAAGTAAACAATTTCATCAATTCTATTTAAGAATTCTGGTTTAAAGTGAACTCTTAATAATTTATCTACTAATTCTTGATGTCCCTCAAGAATTTCTTGACTACCTAAGTTACTTGTCATAATGATAATAGTATTTTTAAAATCAACTACTCTACCTTGAGAATCAGTTAAACGTCCATCATCCATAATTTGTAATAAAACGTTATAAACCTCAGGGTTAGCTTTCTCAATTTCATCAAATAAGACAATTGAATATGGATTATGTCTTACAGGTTCAGTTAATTGTCCACCTTCTTCATAACCAACATATCCTGGAGCAGCACCTAAAAGTCTACTTACACTATATTTTTCCATATACTCACTCATATCAATTCTTATAATATGGTTTTCACTATCAAATAAAGCTTCAGCAAGTGCTTTTGCAACCTCAGTTTTACCAACACCAGTAGGTCCTAAAAATAAGAAACTACCAATTGGTCTATTTTGATCTTTAATGCCAGCTCTTTGTCTTAAAATTGCATCACTTACAAGATCAATTGCACTATCTTGACCAATAACTCTCTTTTTAAGAGTATCAGCAAGATTCATAACTCTTTCTTTATCACCTTTAGAAATTCTTGAAACTGGGATATTAGTCATTTTAGCGACAATTTCAGCAATATTTTCTTCTGTAATTTCATCACTTAATAACTTTTTACCACTCTTTTCATCTTTTTCAATGGCATCAATTTCTGCTTGGACTTGTGGAATTTCTTTATATTGAATTTCACTAGCTTTTTTGAAATCACCAGCATTATAAGATTGACCTAAATTGAAATTTAAGCTATCAAGTTTATTTTTAAGTTCTTTAAGATGTGATATCTCTTCTTTTTCTTTTTTCCATTGAGCAACAAGTTTATCACTTTCTTTTTTAAGATTATCTAATTCAGTAACGAGTTTTTCTAATCTTAATTTAGATTGTTCATCTTTTTCTTGCTCAAGAGCCAATTTTTCAATTTCAAGTTGTCTAATTTTTCTAGAAACATCATCAAGTTCTTGTGGCATTGATTCAATTTCTACTCTTGTTTCAGCACAAGCTTCATCGATCAAATCAATTGCTTTATCAGGTAAAAATCTATTAGTAATGTAACGTACACTATAATTTACTGCAGCAACAAGTGCGTTATCAGTAATTTTTACACCATGATGAGATTCAAATCTTGATTTAAGACCTCTTAAAATAGATAAAGTATCTTCTTTAGTAGGTTCTTGAACCATAATAGGTTGGAATCTTCTTTCAAGAGCTCTATCTTTTTCAATATATTGTTGATATTCACTCAAAGTAGTAGCACCAATACAATCGATATCTCCTCTTGCTAGCATTGGTTTTAACATATTGGAGGCATCCATTGCACCTTGACTTCTACCAGCACCAACAATTAAGTGAATTTCATCAATAAACATGATAATTTTATGATCACTATCACGCACTTTATTTAAAACAGCTTTTAAACGTTCCTCAAATTCACCTTGATATTTAGCACCTGCAATTAAAGCACCCATATCAAGTTCAAAGATTTGTTTATCCTTTAATGTTTGTGGAACATCATTATTCACTATTCTTTGTGCTAAGCCTTCAATAATAGCTGTTTTACCAACACCTGGTTCACCTAATAAAATTACATTGTTCTTAGTTTTTCTTGCTAAGACAGTAATAATCTTTCTAATTTCCTCATCTCTTCCGATAACAGGATCAATTTTATTTTTCTTTACATCTTCTGTAATTAATCTACCAAATTTTTGAAGAATATTTTCTTCTTTGCTATAATCTTCCATTCCTTCGTTCATAAGTTTCCCTCCTCGTATACTATGATTATATAACGAAATTAGCACTTGTCAAGTGAGAGTGCTAATTTTATTTTTTATTATTTTTAAAAAAAATTTAATTTTCTATTGTAAAAAAATAAGCGTGATAAATATAATTATACGGGGGAGGAAAATTAATTATGAGTAAAAATAAAGCTTATAAAATAATTGAAAGCATTATTATATTTGTTATTGGACTTTTATTTACTTTATCTATTTTAAATGAAAGCTTTATCAATTATATAATTGGTGCAATTGTCGTTATTATTGGTGTTTTACTTTTTGTTAAAGGCATCGTTGATTCATCTAAAAAGAGTGTTGTATTACCTGCTTCTATATTAGGAGGGTGTTTAGTTGCTTTAGGTATTGCTATTTTAGCTAATTATATTAATATAACTGGATTCATAATGAATTCAATTGCAATTATCTTAATTGCTGTTGGCGCATTATTTGTTATAGATTCTATAATTAGATTTGTAAATAAAGCAACTACACTTGGTACTTTTGAATTAATTATTGGTCTTATTGCTTTAACATTTGGTATTGTATTCTTATTCTGGAGAGATTACATCTGGATTATCTTTGGTGTATTATTAATGGTCTATGGTATATTCTCTTTAGTAATGACTTTAGTATCATTAAAAAAGAAATAAACATCTAAATTATTTAAAAAAGTCCATTTCTGCAGGGTTTCCTTGTAAAAATGGACTTTTTTTATTTCTTTATTTGGAATTTAATTAAAAATATATATTTGATATAATTATATTTAAAGGAAAAATTGTTTATGAAAAAGTATGATTATCTTATAGTAGGATCTGGATTATATGGAGCAGTTTTTGCTCATGAAGCATTAAAGAAAAATAAATCTGTTTTAATAATTGAAAAGAGAGACCATGTCGGGGGAAACGTTTATACAGAAAATATAAACGGAATAAATGTGCATAAATATGGCGCTCATATTTTTCATACATCAAATGAAGAAGTTTGGAATTATGTTAATGATTTAGTTCCTTTTAATAATTTTATAAACTCTCCTATTGCTTTTTATAAAGATAAATATTATCACTTACCTTTTAATATGTATACATTCCAAGATATTTGGGGAATTATTGATCCAATTAAAGCTAAAGAAAAAATAGATAGTGAAATTAAAAAAGAAAATATCTCTACTATTAATAATTTAGAAGATCAAGCTTTATCTTTAGTTGGTCGAACAATATACGAAATATTAATTAAAGGTTATACAGAGAAACAATGGGGTAAAAAATGCAGTGAATTACCAAGCTTTATTATAAAAAGAATTCCTTTAAGATTTGAATTTAATAACAATTATTTTAATGATAAATATCAAGGTATACCTATTGGTGGATATACTAATTTAATTAATAAATTAATCGATGGTGCAAATATTAGATTAAACGAAGATTTTAATTTAAATAAAAAAGAGTACGCTAAATTAGCAAAAAGAATAGTTTATACTGGTGCTATTGATGAATATTTTGATTATAAACTTGGTGAACTTGATTATCGTTCATTAAAATTTGAAATTTTAGAATTAGACCAAGATTACTATCAAAAAAATTGTGTAATTAATTTTACTGATATTTCTATTCCTTATACAAGAATCATAGAACATAAATATTTTGAAGATGCTATAACTCCTAAAACTGTAATTACTAAAGAATATCCAGATGCATATTCAAAAGGAAAAGAAAGATTCTATCCTCTTAATGATGAAAAAAATAACTCATTATTAGAAAAATATTTAAAATTAGCAAAAAAAGAAAAGAAAGTAATATTTGGTGGTCGTTTGGCTAATTATAAATATTACGATATGGATGATACAATTGAAAAAGCTCTTAACGATACTAAAAAATATCTTTAATTTTTATTTTTAAATAAGGAATATATCGATAATTAATTTTTCTATATGTCAAATTGTTCTTCTTCAATTCTTTTAAATAATTTTCTTTTGTAATTAATAAATATTCATCAGTAGATAAATCAAATACAGTTTGATATTTATAACCATGTTGTTTATTTTTAATTATAATTGGAATTTCTAGATAACTATCGATTAATCCTTGTTTTATATTAAAATTACGATGTTTAATAAATAAATTATCTACAATAAATTCAGTTTTATTTTTATCTTTAAAATACGAGAAAATAATTTTATAAATAGTTTGTTTATCTAATTCATTAACCATGATTCTATTTTAATAAATATATACAAATTATTATAGTTAAACTTGAATTATATTTCATTTTATTCTTTTTTATTCAAACATAAAGAGGAAGATTATGAAAAATAAAATTAAAGAATTAAGAATAAATAAAGGCGTAACTCAAAAAGAACTTGCTAAATTAGTTAATAAATCAATCCAATCAGTTTTAAATTGGGAAAGTGGTATAACTGAAATTAGTATTAAAGATGCAATTACTTTAGCGGATTATTTTGGCGTAAGTTTAGATGAACTTTTTTATCATGAAAATAAAGATTCTATTCAAGGTAAGAGAAATATTATTGAAGAATATTTGAAATTCTCTGTTGATAAATATTTAAACGATTATGTCGATACTTATAAGATTAAAAAATAGTTGATAAGTTAACATCATTATATCTTTATGCTATGATATTCATATGAAAATCAAAATAAAAAAGATATCTTTTGAGCAATTGCAAAAGATTAAATTAAAAAAATATCATAGACCAATTAGACCATTATTTTTATTAAGATTTTTAGTTAATTTATTAAGTAAAAAAGAATTAAAAGATATTAATTTTTCTTATACAAAAACAGATATGGATAAATTAAAAAAGTTCGAACCATGCTTAATTTTAATGAATCATTCTGCTTTCGTAGATTTGAAAATATTCTTTAAAATATGGTCTCCTCTTCCTTTCAATATTATATGTACTGATGATGGATTTGTTGGAAAATATTGGTTAATGAAACATTTAGGATGCGTTCCAACTGTTAAATTTCAAAGTGATCCTCAGCTTGTAAAAGATATGATTTTTTGTGTTAAAAAACTTCACGATTCAGTTTTAATGTTTCCTGAAGCTTCTTATTCTTTTGATGGTACTGGTGGTGCTATACCTGATAATATCGGTAAATTGATTAAATTATTAAAAGTACCTTTAGTAATAATAAAAACTGAAGGAGCTTATTTACACGATCCTTTATATAATAATCTCCAACAAAGAAAGATTAATGTTTCTGCAAATGTAAAATATGTTCTTTCTAAAGAAGACATTTCTAAATTATCAGATAGTGAAATTACTTCAATTATTAAAAAAGAATTTACTTTTAATAATTGGGAATATCAATTCAAAAATAATATTCTTATTAATAATTTATCTAGAGCTGATGGTCTTAATAGAGTTTTATATAAGTGTCCTAATTGTGGATGCGAGGGGAAAACTATCGGAAAAGGTATTTATTTAGAATGCGAAAATTGTGGAGCAAAATATGAATTAACTCCTGAAGGATTTTTAAAATGTATAAATGGTGATACAAAATTTAAAACTGTTCCTGAATGGTATAATTACGAACGCGAAGAAATTATTAAAGAAATTAAAAATAATACTTATAAATTAGATTTAGACGTCGATATATATGTTCTTGCTAATTATAAAGCTATTTATAAAATCGGAGATGGTCATTTAACTCACACTATCGATGGATTTAGTTTAATTGGTTGTGATAATAAATTAAATGTAACACAAGGTCCATTAGAAAACTATAGTTTATATTCTGACTTCTATTGGTATGAAATTAATGACATTATTTGTATTTGTGATAAACATTATCATTATTACTGTGTACCTAAAAATGCTAAAGATGTAGTAGCAAAAGCACGTATGGCTACTGAAGAAATATATAAAATTAAAAAAGAGTTGTTTAAATTACCAAAATAATATAGTTATTAACTAATTTTAAACTTATCTTATTAAGTCAATAAAATATATCTCAAATCAAAAAAACTTCGACATTTAGTAAATCGAAGTTTTTATTTTCTTATGGCTGCGGCGATTGGACTCGAACCAATACAAACCTTGTTTCAGAGACAAGTGACTTTACCATTTGTCCACGCCGCAATTAATTACTTATAATTAAATAATCATCAAATTCTTCTATAATTTCTTTTGAAGGCTTTTTAAATCTTTTTAATAAATCATCGAAAGCAAAATCAGGTACCTGCTTTTCTATTATTCTATTTTTATTTCTTTTTCGACATTCTGAAAATGGAACATCAAAAAGGACTAAAATATGTTTATCAAAACCATTTGTTTTCATAAAATATAAATGTCTATAATAATCGTTTATACATGTAGAATCTAATATAACATTACAATCTTTATGTTCTTTTGCTATTTTATTAGCGCGTGAGAAAAATATTTTCCACACTCTTTCTTCTTCTTTAAAGTATTGATAAGTACCGCCAAGTTCTTTTCTTATTTCATCACTAGAAACAATAAAAGTATTAAGATTACAGGCCTTAAAGTTTTTTGCCCAAGTAGTTTTTCCACTGCCTGGTATGCTTGATAATATATAACAAATCCTCATAAAAATCCTAAAAAGCCTGCAAAACTGAACTATTTATTTTGATTTTCTTTTTTTTGGAAATTATATCCATCTAAGCATGCATCAAAAACATTATATTTGCATGTGAATCCTAATTCTTTTTTTGCTTTACTACAATCAGCATAATTTTCAGCAACATCACCTGCTCTTCTAGGTTTAATTGCATAATTAATTTTTATACCAGTAGCTTTTTCATAGTCTTTAATAATCTCTAAAACACTAGTTCCTTTACCAGTTCCTAAATTATAGGTAACTAGACCTGGATTTGTTTCTAATTTCTTTAAAGCTAAAACGTGACCGCGAGCTAGATCTAAAACATGAATATAATCTCTAACCCCTGTTCCATCAGGAGTTGGGTAATCATCACCAAAAACATTTACACATGGTAAAACGCCTATAGCAACTTTATTTATATAAGGTAATAAATTGTTTGGAATACCATTTGGATCTTCACCTAATAAACCTGATTTATGAGCACCAATTGGATTAAAATATCTTAAAATAGCGATGTTATATTCTTTATTAACTTTAGCAACATCTTCTAATATTCTTTCAATTACTACTTTAGTTTCACCATAAGGGGAAGTAGCATCTTTTCTAGAATCAGTTTCTTTTAAAGGTACATGATCAGGTACACCATAAACTGTAGCACTACTACTAAATACAAAATTCTTACATTTTGGATATTTTCTCATCATCCAAAGCAAAGCGAATGTTGTATCAAAATTATTTTCATAATATTCAAGAGGCTTATAAACACTTTCTCCGACTGCTTTATAAGCAGCAAAATGAATTATTGCTTCAGGTTCTTCCTTAGCAAACAATTTATCTAAAGCTTCTTTATCTTGGACATTAATATCATAAAAATGAGGTCTGACACCTGTGATTTTTTCAATTCTATCTAAAACATCAATTTTAGAATTATATAAATTATCAGCAATTACAACTTCATAACCGTTTTCAATTAATTCGCAAACAGTATGACTTCCAATAAATCCAAGACCACCAGTTACTAAAACTTTCATTGATGTTTTTCCTCCTTAGTATCTTTAACTATTCTTTGTCTTTCACGTAATATTTTCGCTTCAACTTTATTTTTCTTATAGTTATATTTGGTTACTTCGCTTTCTTCATAAAGTTTTTTAGATAAAACTTCAGAAGATAAATTACGCATAATATAATCAGCAATCATTTTATTTGCTGCACTATCAATATATAATTTCAAAGCAATATAAGCAAAATTACTTTGCTCATTTTGTTCTTCGCTTTCAGGATTATCTTTTTTATTCTTTTTATTAGATTTTTTTAATACTTCATTTCTTACTTTTACTTTATGAACTACATTATGAATGGATTCATCTTCCATTTTCTTAAAGAAAGCATAAAGACTATCTTTATCACTAACATTGATTTCATCTAAGTCGATAAAAGTTGCTAAATCACGCATACTAACAACAGATTTCATTAAAGAAATCGCTATTAAATAACTAATTTGACGACGACTATATTTTTTGTCTTTAGGTGGCTCAATAATTTTAGCTTTAACATAATTATTAACCATGAAAGGAGTAATATTTAAATCTTTCTCTCTTTCTAATGCATCTAAAACTTCTGAAACATAGCCAACCACTTGTTCCATATAAAGTGGAATATTAGGTAAGTCATTAAATTCAGGCAGTTCAAACTCTTCTAATTTTTTTATATAATTTTCAATATTCTCTAACGCTTGTCCCATACAGAAAAATTATAACATATTTAAAATTATTTTTTAGTATATTTCTATTGCTTCCTGTTCTAATTTACATCTATGCAAAAGCATTGCTTTTATAACTTCATAAAAAGGTTCGTATTCTTTTTTAGTTAAAAATAAATTTAACTTATTTTCATTACTATTAGTAAGAGGATCTGAATATTTAATATATTTTAATAAAATTTCTTTATTCATAAGGTATGGTTTTATATCAATTTGTGTCTCTTTCATCAAATGAATTAAGATTGTAAGCCCATTACAGTCAATATCACCAAAGTGATAAAAACTAATCTTTCCATTAAAATCATACATTTTTTTAAGCAGTTTAGCTTTTATAGAGTTATTAAATCCTGCTAAATAAATACTTATAAATTCATCACTTTCGAAATAAAAAAAAGTTGTAAGATTTTCGATTGTTAAAATCTTATCTGAATTAATTTCGAGTATAGTTAAATTATTTATTTCTTCTTCTGTTAATGAAATAGAATCTTTTAATTTAGATAAATTAATAATTTGATCATTAATTTTAAAAATAATATTTCCTTTAATATAAGTAAAAGTTGGGTTTTTATATATATTAAAATAATTTAAAAATTCATTATCATCAATAAAGTCAAAATTACCAAATTCATTAAATATAGAAATAAATTTTTGTATGTGTCTTGCTAAATATTTAGAGTCTTTAAAAACTTTATTAGAAAAGTTTCTTAATAAAATTTCTTCTTTATTTTCTTCAATATTTTTAATACCATTTAATAAGAATAATAACTCATCATAACAATTAAAATACTTTTTAATGGACTCTTTTTTATTCAATAAATCTTCAATTTTAATTATAAAACCCTGCAAAACAGCACTATTTTCTTCGCTTTTGAACTTGTTTAATAATGACAAATATTCATTATAAACTGTAAGTTTACTTATTCGATTTACGTAATTATATGCTTTATCTAAATTATTTAAATTTAGTTCAATTGAACTAATTATATGAGAATCTTTATTTATTTTTATTAAATTTAAAGATGACAAATTATCTATATAAGAATCAATTTCATCACGATATTTATATGCTTTATTTGAATAATAATCTTTAAATAATTCATCACTCATATTTAATTTAATAGTAATTTGATGAATATTTGTATTCTTAAATAAGGAACTATTTTCGTATTTATCTAATAATTTATTAATTAATTTATAATCAAATGTTTCCTTCATAAATATCTTTTTTTATTAATTCAAATATATATGCTTCATTATCTTTTTTGCATATTGATAAACCAGTGTCACAATATTTTAAAATTGAAGCAGTTCTTGATGTTGGAACACTTATAATTAATTGAATATTAAGATCGCGGTAAAAATCCATCATAGTTTGAATTCTAGAATCATCCATATTATTGAATGCTTCATCTAAAAATGCTAAACACGCTGGTGATTTAAAATTACGTGATTTTGATACAATTTGTTCAAACGAAGCAGCAATAAATACATAGAATGGGGTTTGAGTTTCACCACCGCTTTTTCCTTTTCCGGCAGTTGAATAATATGTTTTATTACCATTTTTATCAGTAATTTGAATATCATAAGTCATAAAATTACGATAATCTGTGAATTTAGCAAGTTCTTTTTCATTATTTAAATTATTAGTACTATTTAATTTTTCAAATAATTGATCCATTAAAGCCAAATTCTTTTCACTCATTTCAGTTTCAAATAAATTATTTTGAGTATAGCTTTCATTTGAAATAAAGATATTATAATAAGCTTCAAATTCAGGTTTTTTAGTTCCTTTAGCAATAAATTTATATATTTCTTGTTCATTACCAAATGGTTTTTTACTTAATGAATCATTTAATTTCTTAATATTGCCTAATTCTTCATTAATATTATCTCTAATCTTCATTATATAATCATTTTTAAATGCTTTTTCACATTCTTCTTTAGCTTTTCTAGCATCATCTTTATATTTAATAAGATTACGATTTTCAATTTGATTATATAATTTTATAAAATCGTTTAGATTTGATATTTCTGGATTTAAATCACAATGAAATTCAATATTAGAACGATAATCTGACATATTCTTTAAAATAATACGTCTTTTGTTGTCTAATAATTTCTCTTTTTCGTTAATTGCATTATTAATATTATCAGCACTAGATGATGAATAAGCTTTCTTCAAATCATGATAAATTGTGGTATTACTTACATCTTTAATATCAGTATTATAAGAAGCAATTCTTTCTTTTAAATTATTAATTTTATTATTTAAATTGCCTTCATCTTGAAGTAATAAATCTCTAGAATTTTTAATATTTTCTCTATTTTTCTTATAACTAATAATATTTTTATCAATTTCATTAATTTGTTCATTTAATTTAATTAAATCCGTTGAATTTAAAGCAATAATTTGTTTATCGATATCGTTTATATTACTTATGAGGTTATTAAATTCATTAAATAAATTTTCCTCTAACGATACGTAATGAAGATTTTCACTTATACGTTCGATTGCATCTAATTTATTAGTTACATTTTTAATTTTTACATCATAATCAGCTAAATCAATTTTATATTTATTAATTTCTTCTAATAAGCGATTAATATTGATTTGAATTGAACTATTGCCAAGATAATATTTCTTATAAAATCTAGGATTAATTTTACTAGCAACTTTTCCTTGATATAGCATACAACTCTTAGTAATTGCTGCTTCATGTAACTTTAATTCATCAACGTTATCTACACAAATAATATTTCCTAAAACATATGCACCATATTTTTTAGCATCTTCAGTTAAATAAGTTAATTTACTTGCTAAAGATTTTGGATTTATTTCTGCTTCTTTTAAAGCTTCTATATTAACTAAGCCGACCCCATATAAATTAGGATCAGTTTTTGAGTTTTCTTCATAAACTCTTAACGCTTCATCATAATATTTTTTATTTTCAATAAACAAATATGCTTTTCTTGTATTTAAATATCCTTCTAAAGCATTTCTATAAGACTCATCATTAACTTCTACTAATTCATAAAATGCTTTTACTTCAATATCTTTATTATATTTTTCAAAGAAATAATCTTTTAAATATACCTTTAATAATTCAACTTTTTGATCTTGTAATGCGAATCCTTTTTCTAAATTAGAAAGTTCATTTGTAGCGTTATTATATTTTTCATTGACTTTTTCATTATTATCAATAAGTTTATATTTTTCATCACTATAATCTTTATTGATTCTTTTAATGTATTCTTTAATACGATTGATTTCTGATTGATAGCCCTCAAAATTACTACTATAAAATGATTCTTTTATACTACTTCTAATATCTAAAATGTTTAGATCAATATTAATTTCTTCGATATAATTACCTTTCTTTTCAAACTCTTTTTCAATAAAAAGTTTTCTTTCAAGCATTCTACTTTTTTCATCATTTAATTTTCTAACAGCATTAAAAACATCGCTATTTTCTAATTTAACCTTGCTATTCTGCTGTATTTCTATATTTTTTTCAATGTCTTCAATTTCTTTATCACATGTTTTTATTTGATTATGAATAGTTAATAATTTGTTATTTGCTTCGTTTATCGCATTATTAGTTTTATCTATATCTTTCTCTTTTAAAATGATATTTAAGCATCTTACTTCGGTAGACAAATTATCAAAAGTAAGACCTTCATCTTTAATTGGTCTTAAATAAGTTAACTTATCATTTTCACAATTTATAATCTCTTGAAGATGACGATATCTTCTAACACTATCCTTCATATTGACAAGATCTAAGTCTTTTCTAGGAAGTAAATAATCAAAAACAAATTTATCAATTTCACCAATTGGTTTAAAAGCTAAGGCTTTAGGTAATAATTCTAAATATTTATTATCTTCTATACTTAACGCTAATAAAATCTTCTTTTTAATAGCTTCTAAAGTGCCATCTAAAAGTTCAAAATTATATTTCTTATTATAATTACGTTTCAATTCATCATAACTTGCTGGATATTTCTTATTATCTTTATAAGAATAATAAAACTCACTTTTAATAGTTGTATCTAAAACATGATAAAACATTTTTTCAATTTTAGAACCAACATTAGCAGTAATAACGGCTCCTATAACAGAATAAGTATTGTTATAATCGTCAAAAAACTCTAATGCAATGTGAGAAATCGTATCACCGTTACGTAAATATTCTTTATTTTCAAATCCAAGTTTACCTCTAACATAAGATTCTAAATTACGGTCATTTTTTTCATTAGCAGCAGTATTAAATTTACATGTACCACCAGAAATTACAAATAAAATTGCATCTATTAAAGTAGATTTACCAGCACCATTTTCACCGCTTATTAAAGTATTACCAAAAAGTGAAATCTCTTTATCTGTATAAACGTGCCAATTTATAAGTTTAATCTTCGTTAATTTCTTCATCTTTATTTTCTTCCTTATTATAAGCTTTAATTAAATTATCTAAATTTACAATATCATCAACTTTTACAACATAAGCAATTGATGGATAAATAAATATACGACTATCATTAACAAAGTTTCTTCCACCTTTATAATCAATTACTTTAAATCTTCTAAGTTTCTTTAAAGCTTCTTGATATTCGTTAGTAGATTTATCATCTTTAAAAATATTAGTTTTTAAAACGCTTTGTTTTAATTCTTCATAACTTATAGATGCAACATCTATTAAACTAGATTTTTTACTACTATTAAAATAAGCAACTCTTAAAGATAATAAAATTACAGTCTCAAATTTAGTAAGGTGCATTCTATTTTTATTATCTTCAGTCTTTATATAAACTATTTGTAATATTTTATCTTCATGAAAACTATAATTTAAAATTGCAAAGAAGTTTTCTAGTTCTTCTTTTAATTCACTAGCTTCATAATAATCATTACGGTCACTCTCTTTTGCTTTAATTAAAAAAGTTTCATTTAATAATCTTAAAGCAATTTTAGTAAATTGATTTTGCTTTGTTTCGTTTAAATTTTTAAATCTTTTAGCTAAAAATTCTAAGTTTTCAACTTGACTCATAATTTATTACTCCTCATAATTTCAAAATTATTCATTACATAATCATTAACAATAGTTTCATCATTTAAATATTTAATCTTATAAGATGCTCTTTCATTATTTTGATAAGCAGTTAATAAAAATACTTTTATATATAAATTTTCATCCTTAATATCAAGATCACTTACTTTAATAATATCTTTATCTTTTAAAATAGATTTAGCAAAATTATTTATTCCTTCAAAGGAATATTGATTATCATTTTTAATTTTATTTACTAAATTTTTAAAATCATCTATCTCAATATTATCCTTACTTTCTAACTCAACTTTATTAGTTCTTTTCGAATTTACACGAGCTTTAAATATCGAATATTGATCAATATTTTCTATATTATCAATTTCAAAAAAGTCCTCAAAATCAGAAAAATCCCTGCAGAAGCTCATTGTTTTTAATAAATCATTAATTCCTTGCTCAATATCTTTTGATTCATTAATAATGAATTTAATCTTATCTTCACATACTCTTAAATACGTATTATTTTTAGAATCAATATTTCTCATACGTGAATCAACATTACTAAAAGTAGCTTTAATAAAATTTAAACGCGACTTCATATATTGAAAATCTTCATTAACTAATTTCTTAATCTTCTTAACTTCTTGATAATTTGACATGATTCTTCTAAAGTTAGAATCTTCTAAAAACATGTCTACTAATTCAATAATATTTCTAGCATACATTCTTGGATTTTCGTTGATTTTTAAATTATTAAATAATTTAACTCCAACTTTATTTTGATATTCTTTAAATAAATTAGTTGCAATATCATTAGCGTTATAATTTTCTTTTTGTAAAATCTCATTAGTATATCTTCTAATATTAGAATTCATACTATTAAGATTGTTAGAAAATTTCTTAGAACTTTCAAAAGCTTGTTCTATTGCCTGAGTAGAATTTTTATCATAATCAATATTTTTTAAATTATTATAAGTTGATATTACATAACCACTAAATTCATTACTTCTATCAACATGCATTAATGAATATAAAGCTTCTAAAATAGTGATAGCATCACTATTTAACATATAAATAATATCTAAATCGTTATTATATTCTTCTTCGATCCATCCTCTTTTTTTAAATATATTTAATTTAGTAGTAATAATTTCTCTTTTACTTTTATTACTAATATCATTTTCTTCTTCATCATCAATTTCTTTATACATATCAAATTTGATATTATGCTCTAAATAAGTAATCAAATCACTTCTTAAAGCAGTATCAACACCAAATTCACCACAAAAATAATCATATAATTTAATTAATATATCTAAATTAAGTTCTTTATCTTTAGCAGTAAGAACATTAAACATTTTAAAATTAATATAATTTAATATCGGATCCATCAATATATTTTATCATAAAATAGATATAATTTTTATTAATATCTATATAAATTTTGATTTTTAGTTAACTTTCTTTCATTATAAATAATTAAATTTATAATGGCAGGGTGTAAGTGAATCGAACACTTGTCAATAGCTTCGGAAACTATCGTTTTACCACTAAACTAACACCCTATTTATTCACACATTACGATTATTTTATTACTAACTATAATGCTTATAAAATCGCATATCGAAATTAAAAGACCTACAAAAGGTATAATAGAACAAATGCCACAAATTAATGTAGTTTTATCCTTATTTTCTGAATTCTTATAAAATACAATTCTATAAATACTAGAAACTATAAATCCCCAAATTGGAAATACCAATATAGCTTTCACTTTTTTACTTTTTTTATCAAACCACATGATTAATATTTTACCTATCCTTTCTTATTTAATAAAGAGTTTATTAATATTACATATCTCATTAACTTCTCTAACTTTATTAAAAGGTACCATAATAAACATTATAGCAGTTACGCCTCCCCCAAATACATTATATAAAATAGGAAAAGCTTCACCTAGTTGATAAATTAAATAAGGAATAGTAATAACATATAAATAATATTTATATCTATCAGGTCTTGCAAATAATTTATTATTTATATGAAAAATATAAACTATCAATAAAATATATATAATAGATAAATAAATACCACCAGTAGTATAAACTTCTAAAAATCCATTATGATAATTAAAAAATGATCCATCAAACGTTCTAGATAACAAATCATTCATATTGTAACCAATACCAAAAATATAATCAGACCAAATAAATCTAGTTCTAACGCTTCTATAAATATCAATTCTACTATCAACGTAGCTAAAATATTTTTTAAGCAAATCAAATAAAGTATAATTAATTACTTCTTTAGAACCATCACTTTTAGTAATAACTTCCCTAATAGTAAATAATTTAAAAACAAATATTTCAAATATCCCAAACACTATTAAGAATATAAAGAAGAAAAGTAAAATATAAAAATATATTTTATTAGCTTTATATAAACTAATAAGAAAAACAACCCCATAACTTACCATCAAAGTAAAAAATCCAAAAAAGGCAGTCCTAGACCCACTAAATAAGATAAATATACCTACAATAAAACTAAATAAGAAAATAAATCTTCGATTATAACTAACTGATAATAATAAAATTACTAAACATAATAAAAATAAAACATGTCCATAAACATTACCATATTTAAAGAAACTTACACACCAAATGGCATTAACATTACCACTATCATATTTAGTAAAGAAAGTTGGATTTTTAATAAAAGCTATATAAATATCCATCTCAGTAATTAATGAATAAATTATCATTACTAAAGAAAAACCAACAAAAATAAAGCAGAATATCCTTATCGCTAAATCTTTTTCTTTAAAAGGAGGTATTAAATAAATTAAAACAAAACCCATCATTATTGATAAAGAAACATCCATAATTGATTTAAATTTATCTAATAATGTAATTGAATTATTATTAAATAATCGAGTATAGTCAGTTCCAAAATCTACCCCAATCATATAAAAAGTCGTCAGAACCCCAATAAAAATAAAGATAATGACTCCTTTATTAAATTTTAAAATATTATTAATTTTACCTATATAAAGAATTAAAGCAAAATTTAAAAGTAATATTAAATAAAAAATTATTGTTCCTGCTAAAGAAAAATTAGTACCAAAAGCACCGGAATTATGTGAATTATTTACTTCACCAAATAACATTGATAACGCAAGAAAGCAAAAGCATATAAGAACATAAGATATATTCTTATAATTAAATTTTTCAAATTTTCTTTTAAAAAATAAAGTTATTTCCTTAACCATCACTAAATATTCTTATAGTTTATAGCTTTATTAGAAATATTAACTCTAAAATAACGGTCTTTCTCGTAATTTGCTTTTAAATAATCCTCAAAAGAATTAGCAAATTCATTTTTTACAAAAGCTAATACAGTTCCCTTAAATCCACCACCATGAATTCTAATAGCTCCATTATCTTTCAAGAATTTTTCAGCATTATCAATAATTTCTTGAGGTGAACCTGTATATTCTCCTTTAACAAATGTATTTTCAATATCATTTTTACTACTTAATTGACTTTTTCTTATTGCATCAAAAAAAACATCAACATCATTATTTAAAATAGCTTCTTTAGCTAATAAAACATTATTATTTTCAATAAAGAAATGTTTAGCCTTTCTTTTAACTTCATCACTAACATTTAATTTATCTATTCTATTAAATATATCTTTATCGCTAACATCTCTAAGATATTTTTTACCTTCTAAAAGATTAGCAACTTCATACATACTATTAGGAATTGCAGCATATAATGGAGTCAAATTAGAGTGATCACCAATTGATTTAACTAAAAATAAAGTTAAAGGTAATTTAAATGGTAAATTAATAATTTCAGGATTATCAATATTTTTAAAATCAATAAAATTACTACTATCAAAAGATGTACCAACTTGGTCTAATAATCCACATGGTTTATTAAAATAAACATTTTCACTAAATTGACCAGTTTTTGCAATTACTAAAGGTTCAATTTTACCATCATTATATAAATAAGAAATAATATAGCCAAACAATGATTCCATAGCAGCACTAGAACTAACACCACTACCATCAGGAATTTCACTTTCTATATAAGCATTAAATCCACCAACTTTATAGCCTAATTCCTTTAATTTAAATAAAACACCTTTAACTAAAGCAATAGGTTTATGTTCATCTATAATTAATTTATCTAATTTATTAACATCAAATTCAAAATATTGATAGCCTTTAGATTGAATGCAAACTTTATCATTATTTTTACCTAATGCTGCATAAACTCTTAAGGAGCTATTTGCAACAATACAGTATCCATGATTATGATCAGTATGATTTCCACATATTTCAAAACGTCCACCAGTATCAATCATATTAGTAGGATTAGACTTAAATATTTCTTTATAATTTTTGATTAAAATCTCTTCGTTTATCATAAAAACCCCCTCAAAGTTAACTTATTTTTCTGATTTTGTATAAAATGAAGTAGTTATATTTATCACTTTTTTTAAGGATTATTGAATTAGAATCATGAACATTTAATTGAGGTTCTAAAGCAATCCCTCTTCTTGTAGTAAAGTTATCATTATTAATAAAATCTACCTTAGTAAGTGAATTATCAACATAAATATTCATTGCAGGATAATCTGTATATAAAGATAATTTATATTCATCATTTTTCAATATTACTTGTGGTTTTTTAGTTTCTATTTCGTTATATATAAAAGTATTATCAATAGTACCTAAAGGAGTTTTTTCAATAATATCTAATTTAGCACCTAATTTTGACATTCTATTAAAATCTAAATAACTAGGAACTTCTTTAATATCAGTAATAAAAACATCTTTATCAACAATGCCGTATTTACTAGCATTCATTTTCATAGAATAATTAGTTAAATTTAAATTATTAAAATTCCAATAAATATGATTAGATAAATTTAATAATGTAGTTTTAGTAGAACTTGCTTTAAAACTAATTTTAAAATTATTTTCATCATTATATATTGAATAAATTACAAAAATATGACATTTTCCTGGAAATCCATTTTCTTTATCTTTACTAATAGTATCAAATTTAACATCAACTCTATTTTTTAATTCTTTAACTTTAACATTCCAATTTTTATAAGATAAAGATTTATCATCACCACCATGTAATGTATAATCAAAATTTTTAGTTCTTAAAAGATTATATTTTTCGCCATCTAATTCACCAGTAAGAGGAATTCTTCCAGCTACTCTACCTAAAGTTTTTCCATAATATTGATTACAATTTAAGAAAAATTCAGAATCTTTTAAAGTAAGAATCAAAGGTGTTCCATCAATTGATAGAGAATAAACACTAGCACCGAATGTAGAAAATCTAATTTTTAATCCTTTATTATTTTCAACATCAACCCACTTAATATTGTTTTTAAAATCTGATATTTTAATATTCATACGTTTGTCTCCTCACTTATTTTAACAAATATAAATTACTAATAATATATCAAATATTTTAAATATAACCATTCGCTGACACATTTGAGACATATAAATTATTTATTTTTTTAACTAAATAATTACTACTAAAATTTTAAATAATTTTCAATTTTCCAAGAAGGATCGACAGAAACTGATAAATCACAAAATACTTTTCTATCGTATAAATAACTACCAACTTTAGCAATCATTGCTGCATTATCTGTTGTGCACCAAATTGGAGGAATAATAACTTCAATATTTGTATCTTTGTACATTTTTTGTATTTCTTCTCTTAAATAAGAATTTGCACTAACTCCACCAGCCAATACAACTTGTTTTACATCATATTCTTCTGTTGCTCTTTCTACACGATCAAGTAATTCTTTAATAGCAACATCTTGGAATGATTTAGCCATATCTTTGATAATAATTTCATGTCCATTTTGTTCTTCTTTATGGACTAAATTAATAACAGCAGTTTTAAGCCCACTATAAGAAACATCTAAACTCTTATCTTTTAAAGGTTCTGGTAATTTATAAGTATGTTTTCCTTCTTTAGATAATTTATCAATAGCTACTCCACCAGGATAAGGAAGTCCTAAAACTCTAGCAACTTTATCGAAACTTTCGCCAATTGCATCGTCTTTTGTTTCACCAATAATTTCAAAAGATAAATGTTCTTTCATATAAACTAATTCTGTATTTCCACCGCTAACAACAACTGCTAATAAAGGAAACTTTAATGGTTTAACAAATTCATTAGCATAAATATGTCCTGCTAAATGATGTACTGGAATAAGTGGTTTATTATAAATTAAAGAAATTGTTTTAGCAGCTTGAAGTCCAACATGAAGAGCACCGATCAATCCAGGTCCTCTAGTTACCGCAATTGTAGAAATGTCTTCTAATTTAATATTTGCTTTTTTAATAGCATCATCAATAACACATAAAATATTTTCTAAATGTAATCTAGAAGCAATTTCAGGCATAACACCTCCATATTTTTGATGAACTTCTATTTGAGTTGAAATTACATTTGCTAATAATTCATCATTTTTAATAATAGCACAAGCAGTTTCATCGCAGCTTGATTCTAAAGCTAAAATAATCTTATCCATATTTATAAACCTCTCATCATATATAAAGCATCTTCTTTATCTTCATAATATTTTTCTTTAATATTTACTTTGTTAAATCCATATTTTTTATATAATTCTATAGCGTTAATATTAGAAACTCTTACCTCAAGAGTAACGAATAATACGTCTTGTTTTTTTAATGAATTTAGGGCATTTTCTAATAAAAACCCTGCAAAACCCAACTTTCTTTTTGATTTTTTAGTAGCGATTTTACAGATTGTAGCACTATCAAAAGTAATCCAATAAATTATATAACTAACAATTTTACCATCTTTTTTTAAGCAATAAAAGTTTGAAAAAGGATTTTCATTTAATTCATAAAGAAAATCTTTTGCTTGATAAGGATGTTTAAAACATTCATTTTCAATTTCTAAAATACTAGGAAGATCTTTTTCTATAACTTTTACTATTTCCATATTAATCCTTTAAATAAATTGCTTTTAAAGTCATAATATCTTTTACTAAATATTTTTCATTTTTTAATAAAAGCATATTTTTACATACACTATTATTCTCGCCTTCAATATTTAAATAATTAGTATCTCCACAAATTGCATAATCTTTATGATTTTTAATAAATTCTTTTATTTCATCGTTTGTTTTAATAGTATCAAAAATAATAGCTTCATTTTTATCATAAACTGCAAAATAACTGCGATTACTACGTGCATTTATTAGACAAATTGATTTTTTATCATAATTTTCTAATACTAATAAACTACTAAAAGCAAAACATGGAATATTTAAACAATAGGCATAAACTTTAGCGATTGTTAAAGCAATTCTAACACCAGTATAACTTCCTGGACCTAAAGTAACTAAAATTTCACCAATATCTTTAGGTGAAATATTATTCTTAGATAATATTTTACTAATTTCAGGAATCATCATCTCTGATTGCTTTTGCCAACATTCATAACTAATTTCATAAATTAAATTACCATCTTTTCCTAAACCTACATTTAAATAAGTATTAGTTGAATCAAGAATTAAACTATACATAATTATTTAATCTCCTCAATGAGTTTATCATATTTACTAGAATTAGATTTAATATCAAATTTTCTTCTATTGTCATCAGTAATATTAATAGTAATAATTAAAGAATCATCTTCATTAATCATTTCTTTAATAAAAATAGGCCATTCAATAATGCAAACTCCATCGCCTTCAATAAGTTCTTCTAAACCTATATCTTTATTTTCTTTAGGTACATCTTCTAATCTATATGCATCAATATGATATAAATTAAGATTTCCTTTATTAAAATAACATTTAGCAATATTAAAAGTTGGAGAATTTATATCATCTTCAATTCCTAATCCAACACCAATACCTTTTGTAAAAGTAGTTTTTCCAGCTCCTAAATCACCATAAAGTAAAATAGTAGCACCTCTAAATAAATTTTTAGATATCTTTTTACCTAATTCAATTGTTTCATTTTTACTATTAGTATAAATAATTTTTTCCATATCATTTACCTCTATTAGTTTCTTTTAAAAACATTTCATAATATTTTTTTATATCTTCAACATTAAAAGGAAATTCTTTATCTTCCATCTTTTTACGAATACTTTTTAAGTTATATCTTAATATTTGATCGATATCACTACTATATCCATATTTTTTTCGATGAAATCCATATTCTTTAACATCCATAACTTTTATATCATTATTTGGATATAATTTTATATCCAAATCATAATCAATATATTTAACTTTATCCTTATCAATAACATACGGCGAAGCTAAATTAACATAATAAGTAATTCCTATTTTTTTAATCATAGCAATTACATTCCACCAATAATTCTTGAAAAAAATCATAATAGCAGGTTCTTTTGTATACCAAATACGAAAATCATGCTCTACAACTTTAGTTTTAGTAGAACCTACAACTATAAAATCTTCATTATCTTCAATGACATAAACACTATCCCAAATACGGTGCATCCTACCATCATGCTTATATCCTTGTATTTCTATCCATTTCCCTTTAAGGCTCATAAAAAATTGCTCCTTAAAGCGAGTTTACTTATTTAATAAGTCAAAAATCTTAAGAACACGCTCTAAATCAAGTTTAGCTCTTTTTATATTATTAATTTTAAATTCAGATTCAACTGGAATATTAATAAATTCATCAGAATAATCAATACCTAAATCAACTTTTCCCTTACGAATAGAAAAAATAACATCAATTAAAGTATCATCAATCTTAAATTTTAATAATTCAGTTAAAACTTTATTATTTAAAATCTTACGATATTCTTCATCATTAGAATAAATAACATATCTAGAATTATTTTCTTTAGCAACTAAATCATCGATATTATCGATAGGTTTAGATAATTCTTTACCTTTAAGTTGAAATAAAATAATTCCATTTTCTTTACAATAATTACATTCATAATCATAATATTTGCCTAAAAACATTGGAGATGTTCTATTTTTTATAACAATATTTCCAGCTAAATCACAACTAACCATAGGTTTATCTTTATAAGTTAAAGTAACATGATTTCTACTTCTTGTATTTCTAATATTTTTATAAAAATGAGCATCAACAAATAAATTAGGATCAATTTGTTTATTTGCTTCAATATTAACATCTTTAAAATCTGGATTATTAAATAAATATTTATTTGTAGCAATACAATAATTTTTCATATATTCTCTAGCTTTATTTTCTAACTTCTTTTTAAAAATAGTTGAGCAAATAAAACTAGCAACTAATCCAACCATAATTACAGCTATGCCAATATAACTAGCCATATTACCAATTTTCTTTTGTAATAAGAAAATTACTAAGCCAACTGATAAGAAAACTAAAGTTCCAACAGTAATTAAAGTTCTAACAATCTTTTGTTTCTTATAATAATTCTTATAATCTTCACGATAAGCATTGATTGCGTTAGTTAGTTCTTTTTCATCATCTAATAAATTTCCTTCATTAATTTCAGGAATTTCATCAGGAATAATTACTTCATCATCAATTCTAACTTCTTCTTCTAATTCTTTAGCTTTAATTTTCTCTTCTTCAAGCTTCTTTAGTGAAGCTTCTTTAGCTTCTTCTTGAGCTTTATAAGCTTCTTCATCATACTTTTTTAATCCCATAAATAAAAATACTCCTTGTATACTTGCCTATATTATAGACAAAAGGAGTATTTTTTTCTTTATAAATATTATATATTTATATTTTTTTATTTATTATTAACAGGATATAAGCCATTAATCATTTGAATTGGCTTGCTTAAAGCTAAATCACAAGCACATGAAATAGCAGCACTAACACCTACATATCCAATATTATAGATAAAAGCACCTTTTAAATCATATCCATAGAAAATCATTGAAGATATTGAAGAACCAATTACTCTAGTAATAATTACAAAAATACCACCAATTAATAAACTAAAAATTAAACTAATTAAATATTTATTAGATTTAACAGGATTATCTTTAATTAAATATTTTTTAAATAAATTAAATGCAATACCAGCGAAAGCATATCCACTAAAAGCAATAAAATAATCAAATGGGAAGAATTGGAATCCATAACCATCAATTAAACAAGAAAGTAAACCAAAAATTAATGAAGAAGCAATAAATCCTTTAACTGGACCATGTCTTAAAGCAATTATTAATAAAGGTATACCTGCTAAATTAACACTTCCTCCTGTAGGCATTTTAAATAATTTAACTTGATCTAATACTAAAGCTAAACCAACAAGCATTGAAATTTCGACTAAATCTTTAACATTAAATGTAATATTTTCAAAAGTTCTTCTTATTGAACAAACAGTCATAAAGAATAAACAAATTAATTCAATAGTAAATCCTAAAGGAACAATATCAATTTCAACACCACCAATACTATTCCAATCACTATCAACAAATTCGTAAGTAGGCTTACCAATTGCTAATCCAATAACTAAAGAAACAAGAATTAATAATATTGCTCCATTAAGTTTAGGTATAATATTTTCAAATTTTTTAGTAATTTCTAAAACAAAAATTACACTAACTAAAATAATAGCTACTAAAAAGAAAATAAAACACATTGTAAAAAATGGATCACTACTAAAATCATGATTTCCAAAATTACCGCCTGTAACTATGTTATAAAAACTTACATTTGCACTTGTTTCTACGCTATTATAAGAAATCTCATAATGAAAGAAAGGCAAAACACCACAACCTAAGAAAATAATAGCAAATACTAAACAAAATAATTCACTACCACATTTCTTAAAAAATTCTTTTAATTTTTCCATAATTCCTCCTTAAAAATTAAAAAAACTACCGCTAGGGTAGAAAAATATTTAAGAAAACATTAAGTTCCTACGCTAGCATTACCTAGATCAGGTATGGTCAAGTGAGTATCACACTTATCTCAGCCCATTCTTGAGCACCCGATATTTATTATAGTTTTTTATATAGAATATTCAATAAATAAATTATTTTAGCCAATTTATTGGCGTTATATTGTGTTCAATTAGAAATTTATTAGCATTTATAAAGCAATTAGAATTAAACCAACCACCTCTATTAGCACTTAAAGGAGATGGATGATTGGTTTTTATAACCAAATGATTTTTATTAGTTATAAATTTTTCATATCTTTTAGCTTTACTACCCCATAATAAATAAACGATTGGGTTATTATTTTCTTCTATAGCTTTTATAATATCTAGAGTAAATTCTTTATATAATTCATTATCATGAGATAAAGGCATTGACTCTCTAACAGTTAATATAGGATTTAAAAGTAATACCCCTTGTTTAGCTAAATAAGATAAATCCCCATCAATATTTTTAAATTTATTATTAAACTCAATTTCTATTTCTTTATAAATATTTCTTAAAGAAGGTGGTAGAGGTATATTAATTGGAACAGAAAAAGCTAGTCCCATTGCTTGTCCTTTATTAAAATAAGGATCTTGTCCAAATATAACTACTTTAATATTTTCATATGGAGTTAATTTAAAAGCATTAAACATATCATCTTTAGAAGGATAGATAACATATTTATTTCTTTCTGAAATTAAAAAATCATGCAACTTTATTGCATAATCTTTTTTATTTACATAATCAAAAATTTCACTCCAATTTTTCATTATTTTTTATTAATTAATTCATTAAATACTTCATACAAAGTCTTTAATGCTAACCAACTTGTAATATTATTTACATCTAATGGAGGAGCAACTTCAACTATATCAAGAGCATCTACATTAAGATTTCTTACTAACGAAGTAATTAATTTCATAGTCTCTTTAGATGTCAATCCAAAAGCTTCAGGAGTTCCAGTACCTGGTGCATAACTAGGATCATTTGCATCAATATCATAACTTATATAAACTAAATATTTATCAGAATTATATTTATTTATAATATAAGAAATTACACTATCAATGCCTTCATTATCTACGTCTTTTGCTTTAAAAACCTTTAGATCTGGCTTCTTTTTGAAGGTTTCGATTTCTTGGGCTTCAAATCCTCTAATGCCAACAAGAACAACATTTTCATCTTTATAGCCATATTCTAAAGATCTAAATATTGGACAAGCATGTGAAAATTTATTTTCTTCATAGACATCGCAAATATCTGGATGAGCGTCAATATGAATTATAACAGGTATCTTATTTAAACTAATTGCATAATCATAAAATGCTCTACAACTTGCTATAGCAATTGAATGATCGCCACCAAAAATCAAATGAAATCCTTTATTAGCAAATAATCTATTACTAAATTCTGATTTCATTTCATCAAAATCTTCAGTAGTAATATCACCATTATCAAATAATTTAAGACTTCTTAAATCATTACCACTACGATCTAAAGCTGGTAATTCATAAGATAATTCTCTTAAAACTTTAGGAGCTAAACTTGCACCTTTACCAACACTAGCATTCTTATCAAAAGGAACGCCAACTAATATTACATCAGCTTCTTCTTTATTTAATGTAATTAAATCTCTAAATTCTTTATTCATCTTTGTCTATTACACCTGCAGCTTTAATAGCTTCACTAATTGTTTTACTTTCTGCACTTGTAGAGAATTTATCAACCATAATTTTATCTCTAACTTCATGAGTTAAATTACATGGGCCTCCAATACATCCTCCAACACAAGCCATACCTTCAACAAAATTAAAATCACTAGTTCCAGATTTTAATTTATTTAAAGTTAATTTAATATTATCAATACCATCACAGACAACACCCTTAGCAACAAAATCTGAGTTATTTTCCTTAAGAGCTTGATTGACTGCAATAGTAAGACCACCACATTTAGCAAATCCTCTACCAAATCCACTACCATATTCATAATGAGATTCAGGTAATGATTTAACATCTATTCCTTTAGCATCGATTAATGCCTGTAATTCTTCAAAAGTTAAGCAACTATCAACATAAGGTCTAACACTATCCCATCTAATTTCTTGTTTTTTAGCAGTGCAAGGCCCAATAAATACAACTTTACAACCTGGTTTATGTTCTTTCAATGTTTTAGAAATCATTGCCATAGGTGATAAAGTTGAACTAATTTTATCAACTAAAGTAGGATAATTCTTTTTAATATAAGTAACAAAAGCAGGGCAGCATGAAGATGTTAAAATTTGTTTTTCTTCTAATTCATGAGCTTCTTTTAAAGCTACCATATCAGCACCTAAAGCAGCTTCAGCAACTCTATAAAAACCTAATTTTTTGATAGCA
Source organism: uncultured Bacilli bacterium (assembly GCA_934168325.1). Classification (GTDB taxonomy): domain Bacteria; phylum Bacillota_I; class Bacilli_A; order RFN20; family CAG-826; genus Onthovivens. Next base: position 4,559 of record CAKPNG010000016.1, on the reverse strand, counting down.
CTAATAACTTGGCCTGTTTTGTATCCATAGAAATTAGCACCAATTGAAGGAGCAACAACGGCATAAACTTGATATTTTTTATTATTTTCACTATCTTTTAATAAATTAATAACTTGTTTAATATAAGATTCATCAACAATAGCACCAAAAGGGCATGTATAAACACAAGCACCACATTGAATACAATTGTCATAATTAATGGAGGCACTATTATCAATACTACTAGGTGATATTGCCTTCATTTTACAAGCTCTTTCACAAGGTCTAACTTTATTTTCAATAGCTTCATAAGGACAGCTTTTTGCACACATTCCGCAATTAACACATGAACTTTTATCAATATGTGCTCTTAAATTATCATCAAAACTAATACATTTTTTAGGACATGCATTATAACAACGGTGAGCAATACAGCCACGACATTGTTCAGTAACTGTATAGCCTCCTAAAGGACATTCATCACATGCAATCGGAATAACATTTATTACATTTGTATTATCAAAAGAATTGTGAAGAGTTAATTTAATTCTTTCTTCAACAATTGCTCTTTCTTTATATATACAACAACGCATTGTTGGTTTAGGTCCAGGAATAATTTCTTTTGGTATATCTAAAACTTTTTCCTCAAAATCACCATCAAAAAGATGTTTTGCTACTGCTTTAACTACCTCATATCTTAATTCTTGAACACGTGTATCAAATTTTGCCATAACTACCTCTTTTAACTTTATATATATTATATTAATTAATATAATAGTTCTACTGAATTATAAGGTTATTATAAGATATTGTTTCATCTTAGACGATATTTAAAATAACTAATAACTCCATCATTTTATAAAAAACATTGCAAATCTTAACTTTTTTTAAAATATTTATAAATAGAAAAGGTTCCAAAGACAAATTTAATTAATTGTCTATTGGAAACCTTTTTTAAGTTTTAATTAATATTATTTCTTTTGTTCTTTTTTAAAGAAATTATCATAATATGCATCAATTAATATTTGTTGCATATCTTTAACTAAAGGAATTCTTGGGTTAGCTGGTGTACATTGATCTTCATAAGCTAAGTAAGAAAGTTCTTCAACTTTACTTAACCATTCTTTTTCATCAATACCTTGATCTTTAAAGTTCATCTTTTCACCACATTCAATACCTAAGTTATAAATAGCTTCAGCTAATGATTCAACACCTTCAGCATCTGTACTTGCTTTCAATCCTAATAATCTAGCAATTTTTGCATATCTCTTATCAGCATCATATACATTATATTTTGGCCAAGTTGATAATTTTTGAGGAATTTGTCCATTATATCTAATAACATATGGTAATAAAATAGCATTAGCTCTACCATGTGGAACGTGGAACATACCACCAACTTTATGAGCCATTGAGTGACACATACCTAAGAATGCATTAGCAAATGCCATACCAGCCATTGTGGAAGCATTATGCATTTTTTCACGAGCTTCTAAATCATTTTTACCGTTTTTAACACATCTTGGTAAATATTCAAAGACCATTTGAACAGCTTGAAGAGCTAAAGCATCAGTATAATCACTAGCTAAAACACTTGCATAAGCTTCTAAAGCATGAGTTAAAACATCTAATCCTGTATCAGCTGTTACTTGAGCAGGTAAATTTGTTGTAAATTCAGGGTCAATAATAGCGATAGTTGGAGTTAAAGAATAATCTGTTAAAGGATATTTTTTATTTTCAGCTCTATTTGAAATAACTGCAAATGGGGTAACTTCTGAACCAGTACCACTAGTAGTAGGGATACAAATTAATTTAGATTTTTTACCAAGTTCTGGGTATCTAAATGCTCTTTTACGAATATCCATGAATTTTTGCTTTAAATCATCAAAATTAACATTTGGATTTTCATAGAATAACCACATACCTTTAGCAGCATCCATTGCTGAACCACCACCTAAAGCAATAATTGTATCTGGTTCAAAACTTCTCATTAATTCACAGCCTTTTTTAACTGTTGTAATGTCAGGATCTGGTTCAACATCAGTAAATAATTGAATAGTTACATCGTTTCTTCTACCTTTTAATTCATCAATTACTTTTTGTAAGAACCCAAGTTTAACCATGGAACTATCAGTAACAATAAATGCTTTATTAACATTTTTTGCATCTTTTAAATATTGAATACTATTTCTTTCAAAATATATCTTTGAAGGAACTTTAAACCATTGCATATTATTTCTCCTCTTACCAATTCTTTTAATATTAATTAAATTAATAGCACTAACGTTACCACTAACTGAGTTATGGCCATAACTACCACAACCTAAAGTCATAGATGGTAAGAATGAGTTATAAACATTACCGATACCACCAAAAGTAGTTGGAGAATTCCAAATAATTCTACAAGCTTCAAGACGTTTTCCAAATTCATCAGCTAAATCTTTTCTAGCTGTATGGATACATGCACTGTGTCCTAAACCACCTTCTTCAACCATAGCTTCTGCTTTATTAAATCCATCAGCAGTATCTTTTGCTTTAACTAAAGCTAATACTGGTGATAATTTTTCACGAGTTAAGCATTCTTTTGGACTAACTTCTTTACATTCTACTAATAATATAGGTGTATTTTCAGGGACTTCAAAACCAGCATTATGAGCAATATCCCATGCTGTATGACCGACTAATCCTGGGAATAATGCAGTACCTTTTCCATCTGCTGTAGGTCTAAACATATATTTTTCAAGTAATGCTTTTTCTTCTTTATTACATAAATAAGCACCATATCTCTTAATATTTTTTACGAATTCATCATAAATTTCAGTATCAATAATAGCAGCTTGTTCACTAGCACAAACCATACCATTATCAAAAGCTTTAGACATTAAAATATCATTAGCTGCTTGAGCAACATTACAAGTTTTTTCAACATAAGCAGGAACATTACCAGCTCCAACACCTAAAGCAGGTTTACCACAACTATAAGCAGCTCTAACCATTGCATTACCACCAGTAGCTAAAATTGTAGCAATACCAGGATTTTGCATTAAAGCAGTTGTTGCATCCATTGAAGGTTTTTCAATCCATTGAATGCATTCTTTAGGAGCACCAGCTTTAACAGCTGCTTCTTTAATAATTTCTGCAGTTTTGACACAGCATTTTTGAGCATTTGGGTGGAAAGCAAATATAATAGGATTTCTAGTCTTTAAAGAAATTAATGATTTAAATATTACAGTACTTGTAGGGTTAGTAACAGGAGTAATTCCACAAATAACACCTAAAGGATCTGCAATTTCAGTAATTCCAGTAACTGGATCATCACTAATAATTCCACAAGTTTTCAAATGTCTCATTGCATTTGTAACATATTCACAAGCAAATAAATTTTTAGTACATTTATCCTCAAAAACGCCTCTTCCAGTTTCTTCAACAGCAAGGCGAGCTAAGTATTCGTGATGATCTAAAACTGATACACTTACTTTAGCAACGATATAATCTACTTGTTCTTGATCTAATTCCCTAAATTCATCAAGAGCTACTAAGCCTTTTTTAACAAGAGCATCGACTTCTTTTAAAACATTTTCGTTAATTTCACTCATCTTCATTCTCCTTTTCTTTGTGATGTTTAATATATAATTTATGTGATAATGTAGCTAAACTACTTGCCATATCCATATTTGTGATAATGACATCATCACCTAAATCAAGCTTAATTGGGGCAAAATTCCATATCGCTTCAATTCCGTTAGAAACTAACATTTTGCAAATATCAATTGCTGAAGTTGATGGAACAGTAACAATTGCAATTCTAGTTTTAAGATTATTAATAACATTACTAATATTTTCAATATCATAAATCGGAACTTCATTTATTACTTTGCCAATAACATTTGGATTTTTGTCAAAACCTGCTACAATTCGTAATCCGTAACTTACAAATCCATTATAATTACATAAAGCGGTACCTAAACTACCAATACCAACGATAATTGCATCATTATCATTATTAATTCCAAGTTGAGTTTCAATGTCTTTAATTAATAAAGAAATATCACGCCCTTTATTAGGAACACCATTTATACTGCTAATTAAAGCAATATCTTTTCTAACTTGTTCTTGGTTTAAATGTAATGCTAAAGCTATTTCTTGGCATGAAATAAAATTAACCCCTTGATTAGAGATCATTTTTAGATAGCTCAGATAAGCTGGCATCCTTCTTAGTTGGTTTTCTGTGAATTTAGTTTTTTCCATAATATTATTCGGTATTTTTATACCGAGTTGATTTTACCAAAAAAATATTAATATTAAAAGCATTATTTTAAAAATTTTTCAAAAGTTTATTACATAGATAAATTAACCGCGTTATTTAGAAAAAAAGCCTGCAAAAATGCATTATTTTTATAAAATATTTAGGAAGCTTTTTTCATTCGATATCCAGTTCTAACCTGTGTACGAATAAATCTATAAGGTCTTTTTCCTATTTTTAATTTATTCCTTATATTAGAAACAAAGACTCTTAGTCCATTATTATCTTGTCCACCTTTACCCCAAATCTTCTCAATTATATAATCATACGTTAATAC
>CAKPNG010000015.1 GCA_934168325.1 uncultured Bacilli bacterium | reverse complement strand
TGTATAAGCATTAAAATTATTACAATTATTAATTACAAGCGGAATATTTCTAGTGTACTAATGCAAAAGACGGGTCTAAAGTTTTAGATATAATTAAAAATCGTTTCAGTTTATCTAATTTAGATAACGCTTATCTCAGAAAAAAAGATATCGAAAATATACTTAATGCCGAATTGTTTTTTGATTAATTTAACACTACATTATCGGGCTTCACCCTAAAGACAGGTATTATGAATTACAAGTAATATAAAGACTTTTGTTTAAATAAATATTCTAATATTGTATAATTTTAGAAGGAAAAATTATGTCTTATAAAGCTTTATATAGAAAATATAGATCAACTACATTTGATGAAATTGTTGGCCAAAGGCCAATTATTAAAACATTACAAAATGCATTGAATGCTAATAAAATTTCTCATGCTTATTTATTCTCAGGACCTAGAGGAACTGGTAAAACTAGTGTAGCTAGATTATTTGCTAAAGCTTTAAATTGTGAAGAAGGCATCGGACATATTTGTAATAAATGTGATAGTTGTACTTCTATCAATTCTGGTTCTCATCCAGATATTATCGAAATAGATGCTGCTAGTAATAGTGGTGTTGATGAAGTAAGAGATTTAATCGATAAAGTTAAATATGCTCCTATTAAAGGTAGATATAAAGTATATATTATTGATGAAGTTCATATGATGACTAATAATGCTTTTAATGCTTTATTAAAAACTTTAGAAGAACCTCCCTCATATGTAGTATTTATTTTGTGTACTACTGAACCTTATAAATTACTTCCAACAATAGTATCTAGATGTCAACGTTATGACTTTAAAAAAATAGATGATAATGATTTATCTTATTTAATTGAAGGAGTTTTATCTAAAGAACATATTGAAGCTGATGATGAAGCAATTAATATATTAGTAGAATTAGCTAACGGTGGTGCTAGAGATGCTTTAAGTATTTTAGATCAAGTTATTGCTTATTCTTCTACTTATATTAAGGCTAATGATATTGAACAAATATTTGGTTTATGTAGTTTAGTCGAAAAAGTAAACTTTTTAAAATTTATTAGACAAGGTGATACTTTATTAGTATTAAATAAATTAAAATCATTTATTAATAAAAATGTTGATATTTTACGTTTAACTAGTGAATTATTAGATTTATTAAAAGATGTATTAATTTATAGAAAAACAAATACTTTTGATCTTGTTAATACTCCTAATAAAAATATGGTTAAAGAATTATCTGTTATCTTTACTGATAATCAATTAAATTCAATGATCTTCTTATTAATGGATTGTCAAAAAGAATTTAAAATTACAAGTAATCCTAATTTCACATTTGAAGTTTATATTTTAAAATTATTAAATTTATTTAAAACTAATGAAGTTAATGAAGAAGCAGTTGTTGAAACTCTTCCTAAAAAAGAAGAGCCAACTCCTATAGTTGACAAAAAGCCTATTGAAAATATAGTAGTAAATAAACCTATAGTTCAAGAAATTAAAAAAGAAGAGACTCCAACTATCAAACCTGTTGAAATAAAAAACGAGCCTTCTACTCCTATTAAAGAAAATAAAGTTATTAAAAAGGAAATCGATATATTTAATCCTTTAGATGAGGTTGAAGAACCTAAAAAGGAAATTTCAAAAACCCCTAATTTTTATCATGACCCTGCAAAACCTAAAGATAATTCTAAATTATCACGTAAGGGTTTATCTTATTATATTGATGATGATAACTTAATTAAGATATTAGTAACTGCAAATAAGGATGAACGTACAAATTTAGCAAATATATTTAAAGATAAATTAGAAGAATATATTGATGACCCAACATATAATGAAGCAGCTCAATTATTAATAGATACTTCTATATTTGCATTGACAAAAAACGAAATATTAGTTGTAAGTAATTTTGATAATGATGCTAAAAAAATAAATGTTAAAGACAATCAAAATTTATTCTCAACATTATTAAGAAATATAAGCAAGAAAAAATTATTTGTTTACGCTTTAAGTCGTAGTAGATATATAGATATTAGAAGATTATACTTAAGCTTATCGCAAGTAAACAAATTACCAAAAATAGATGAAATTAAAAAAATAGATATTCAAGAGGAGGAAATTGATTAATATGAATATGCAACAAATGGTTCAATCCATGCAAAAATTACAAAGACAATATGAAAAAGAACACAAATTATTAGAAGAAAAAGAATTTTCTTATACTGCTAATGGTGCTATCAAATTAACTTTAAAAGGTGACATGACTTTTGTTAATCTTGAATTTATTGATAAAGATATTTTAGATAAAGATAATGCTGAAATGGTCAGTGATATGATTAAATTAGCTTATGATCACATTAAAGATGAAATCGGTGATGCAGAAAACGAAATTGCTAATAAATTTAAAATGCCTGGAGGATTCGGGTTTTAATGAAAGAACTTAAATCAATTATTGATTTAACAAATTCTTTCAAAAAATTCCCATCGGTTGGATCTAAATCTGCTGAAAGAATGGCTTATGCTCTTTTAGACATGGATAAGAGTGAAATCGATGAAATAATTAACGCTATAGAAAACGTTTCTACTAAAGTTCATCAATGTCCAATTTGTGGAGTTTTAACCGAAAATAACATTTGTTCAATATGCGAAGATAAAAATAGAAATCATTCTACTTGTATTGTTGTAAGTCATTCTAAAGATGTCTTAGCATTTGAAGAAATAGGAACTTATCATGGCGTATATCACGTATTAAATGGTGAAATATCTGCATATCATGGTGTTACTCCTAAAGATTTAAGAATTAGTGAACTTTTAGATAGAATTGATAAAGAAGATATTAAAGAAATTATTATTGCCACTAATCCAAATATTGAAGGCGATACTACTGCTTTATATCTAGCTGAAATTTTAAAAAATAAAAATGTTAAAGTATCTAGAATTGGATTTGGAATGCCAATTGGCGGTCAATTAGATTACACAGATTCTTATACATTAAAGAAATCATTAGAAAATAGAACGTCAATTAAGGAGGAAAAATAATGTTTATAACATTTGAAGGTGTTGAAGGTTGTGGCAAAACAACGATCATTAATATGATTTATGAAAAACTTAAATCAATGAATTTTGATGTTATACACGTTAGAGAACCAGGTGGCGTTAAAATTAGTGAGCAAATTAGAAATATTATTTTAGATAAATCCAATACTGAAATTGACGATAGATGTGAAGCACTTCTTTTTGCTGCTAGTCGTAGACAACTTTTAGTTGAAAAAATCTTCCCTGCTTTAAAAGAGAATAAAATCGTAATTTGTGATAGATTCGTTGATAGTTCTTTAGCTTATCAAGGCGGTGGTAAAAGGCTTGGTATTGAAAATGTATTAAACATTAACTTATTTGCTACTGAAAATTCATTACCTAATTTAACTATTCTTTTTGACATTGATCCAGAATTAGGATTAAAAAGAATTGCTAAAAATAGTGAAAGAGAAATCAATAGATTAGATTTACAAAAAATAGATTTTTATAATAGAGTTAGAGATGCTTATTTATATTTAGCAGATACAAATAAAGATAGATATCAAATCATTGATGCATCAAAATCTATTGAAGAAGTTTATAACACTACATTAGAAATTATATTAAATAAATTAAATGAAAATAAGTGATTATTTAGAAAAAAACCAACAGATCCCATATAAAATTTTTAAAAATGCATTAGAAAGAAATTCTTTTTTTCATGCTTATTTACTTAATGGCTCTATTGGAACTCCATTATTAGATGTTGCTAAATATTTAGCTAAATCAATGATTTGTAAGAATCACAATCCTTTTGCTTGTGATAATTGTCCTACTTGTCACCGTATAGATAATGGACATTATGGAAATCTAATAATCATAAATGGTAAAGAAAATACTATTAAAAAAGATGATATTAATTTTATCATTGATAATTTTTCTAAGACTTCTTCTGAAAAAAATAGTATTAAAATCTATATTATTAATTTAATAGAAAATATGACAGTTGATGCTTCTAATGCTTTATTAAAATTTTTAGAAGAACCACCAGAAAATACTTATGCGATTTTAACAACTGAAAATAAATTTAGAATACTTCCTACTATATTAAGTAGAACTGAAATTATTAATTTTTCATTATTAAATCAAGAAAAATTAATAGCAGATTCAATAAACTTAGGTACTAATAAAGATGATGCAGAAATTTTATCTTATTTCTATAACGATCCATCAACTATAAATGAAGAATCTAAAAATGATGATTATTTAACAAGTAAAAAAGATTTAATCGAAATGTTAAATAATGTATCAAATAAAGATGAATTAAGATTTATCATAGAATCTAATATTATTCCAAAATTAAAAACCAAAGAAGAAACTAGATTTTTCTTTGATTCATTGGTAGTTTTCGTTAAAGAAGCATTAAAATATAAAATTAATAAAACAACTTTACTCACAAGTTATGTTAAAATATTAGAAGACTTAATTGTATCTATTAGTAATTTAGATGATGCAATTTTAGTTATTATGAACGCACGTAATGAGCTAAATTATAATTTGAATACAAATTTATTAGTTCTACATACTTTAGTTAAGATTTTTGAGGTTTAATTATGGATCGATATTATATTTCAGTAAGATTTGAAAATAACAATAAAAGCTATTACTTCTCTTGTGATACTAACGCTTTAAGCGTGGATGATTATGTAATTGTTGAAACAACTATCGGAAAAGAAATTGGAAGAGTTGCAGTAGGTCCTAAGCCAATGTCTGGTTTAAATTTTGATAAAGAAATTAAACCTATTTTAAGAAGAGCTGTTAAAAGTGATTTAGTTCTTAAAGAAGAAAATAAAAAATTAGCTGATGAAGCTGCTAGAATATTCACCACTGAAAGTGAAAAACTCAATCTAAATATGCGTTTAATTTCTGCAGAATATACATTAGATAGAGCTAAAATATTATTTACATATTCAAGTGATGATCGAATTGATTTTAGAGAATTATTAAAAATTTTAGCTTCTCAATTACATTGTAGAATCGAATTAAAGCAAATTACCAGTAGAGAAAGAGCTCAACTCATCGGAGGTATTGGCGTTTGTGGACTTCCTTTATGCTGTACTACTTTTTTTACAACATTTGAAGGTATTTCATTAAATCGTGCAAAAAACCAAATGCTTGCAATTAATATTCCTAAATTAAGTGGGCAATGTGGAAAATTATTATGCTGCTTAAAATATGAAGATGATCAATATACCGAACTTAAAAAACAATTCCCACCTTTAAATAGTACTATTAATTATATGGGTGAAGATTATAAAATAACTGGCATTAATTTATTCACAAAAGTCTTAAAAATTGAAAATAAAGAAAATGTAAACTTTATTAATATATCTGATCTAGGTCCAAAAAATAAACAAATTGAAAAGAAAGTTTTTCAAACACCAAAGCAAGATACTAATAAAAACAATAATGCTCCAAAGAACGTTCAAAATAATAATGTAAATAAACAAAATAATAATAACAAACAACAAAATAACAACAATAATAAGCCTGTTAATCAAGCAAATAACAAGCAAAATAATCAACCAAATAAAAATAATAATAAACAAAATATCCAAAATAATAATCAAAACAAGCAAAACAATCAAAATAGCAATCAAAATAGACCAAATAAAAATAAACAACATTTCAATAAGAACAAAAATAAAGTAAACAACAATCAAAATAATCAAAAGCAACCTGAGAAAAACGACAATGCAAAGAAATAATATTGGCACTTTATATTTAGTTCCTACCCCAATCGGCAATTTAAAAGATGTTACTTCTAGAACTTTAGAAATTTATAATTTAGTCGATTATATTGCCTGTGAAGATACTAGAAATACCTCAAAACTTTTACATTTATTAGGCATAGATAAACCTACTTTTTCATGCCATGAGCATAATGAATTGACAGCATCTAATAAAATTATTTCTGATTTATTGGATGGTAAGAATATTGCTTATTCTAGTGATGCTGGTATGCCTTGTATATCAGATCCAGGATATTTATTATTAAATAAATGTATTGAAAATAATATTAATATTATACCTTTACCTGGAGCAAATGCTGCTTTAACTGCTTTAATTGCAAGTGGATTAGAAACAAAACATTTCTTGTTTTACGGTTTTTTAGATCCTAAAATTTCGCAAAAAGAGAGGGAATTAGAAGACTTAATTAATTTTCCATACACTATTATATTTTATGAGTCGCCTCATAAAATATATGATACATTAAAATCTTTATATAAAATTTTTGGAAATCGTAAAATAACAATATGTCGTGAATTAACTAAACTTCACGAAGAGTTTATTAGAACAAATTTATTAGAAGCCAGTAAAATTGAAGATAACTTAATTGGCGAAATGGTATTAATTGTAGAAGGTAATAATAAAGAAAAAAGTTCTTCTATTGACGATGAATCAATATCAGAACTTTATAATAAATTAATAAATAACGGACTTTCAAATAAAGATGCTGTAATTGCTTTATCAACCTTATTTGATATTAAAAAGAACGCTTTAAAAAAATTAACAATGAAGTAATTATTCTTCTTTTGTTAAACTTTCTTCAATTGGAGATAATCCAATTGCATCTTCAACAGGCATACTAAATGCGATACCTTGTCCTGCAGTAGATAAACCAGCAACTTGATAAATAGATTCTAAACATTTATCTTTAATTTCATTATCAACAATAATTAGAACCATTTCTTTTTCAGGTTGAATAGAAAAACCAAAGAATTTTTCTATTTCAGCATTACCTGTACCTCTAGCATGAACTACTGTGCCACCTCTAGCACCAGCATTTCTTGCACCTTCCATTACAAGATCAGTATGACCATTATTAACAATAGCAACAATTAATGAATAAGCACTTTTATTTTCCATAATCTTAACCCTTTCTTATATTTTCTTTTGTATCAGTAAAGAATCTATATAATAAGATTCCCATAATAGAATCAACTTTAAATGTAACAGCAACACCTTTGGCATTATTAGATACATTAAATTTATTTTGAATAATAGATAAAACTTTTTCTATTTTATCTTCACTAATAAGAGCAAATACAACATCCTTTTTAGTTTCACCAACACCAAGAACACTATAAATTTCTCTAGTAGCTGTTCCATAACCATTAGCCATAAAACAAGCAGATACACCAAGTTTTAATAATTTATTAACGTAATAATCACCTTGATATTTATTAACAATAATAACTAAGAATTTAAGTTTTTGAACTTTAAATTCCTTATCATAAGGTAAAGTCTTTTTATTTTGAGATGTTACATTTTTTCTATTCTTAACATTTTTTAACATAAAAGCCCTCCTTATAAATGTATAACTTGTGCATCATCAGCACTAAGAACATTTCTTCTAGCACGATTAAGTTTAATTCTAGTTTTACTACCAGCAATAATACCTAATCCTTGAATTGTAATAATTGGCATAACTGCAATTAAACCAATAACACCAAATCCAGAAATTAAGCCTATATCATGATTTGTTTTACTAATAGCTTCACCTATTCCAATAACAAAAGGTAAGACAAAGCAACTTGCCATAGTACCACTAGCAACACCACCACTATCAAAAGCAATAGCTGCATAAATATCAGGAACAAAGAATGTAAGAGCTAAAGCTAAAACAAATAATGGAACATAATAATACATAATTGAGAAGTTACTACCATAAGCAACTCTAACAACAGCAAGAACAATTGCTAAAGAAACACCAATACATAAACTAAATAAAATTGATTTTTTAGAAATTGCTCTACCGCTAACTTCTTCAACTTGAGCAACAAGTACATGAACTGATGGCTCTACTAAACAAATTGAAAGACCAACAACAATTCCAATTAAAATTAATAAATAATAATAAGATGGTCCACCTAAAGCTATTTTATTACCTAAAGCATGTCCAATAGGAATAAGGCTCATATTTGCAGCACTTAAGAAAACTGTTAAACCTAAATAAGTATAGATAAATCCTAAGCCAATTTTAAACATTTCTCTTTTATTTAATTTTATAAAAATAAATTGATAAGCAGTAAAGAACACAATAATAGGACATAAAGCAAGTAAAACTTCTAATGAAATTCTACTTAATACTTCTAATAATTGTGGATTTGAATCAACACCATTTTTAAAATTTTTAAATGCATCAGAATTTTGTAAAGGTAAGAATAATAACATTACCATTACAATAGGCCCAATCGAACATAATCCAGTTACACCGAATGAGTCTCCACTACTATTTTTACCACCTCTAACACTAGCAACACCAGCACCAAATGTTAATAAAAATGGAACTGTGACAGGTCCTGTAGTAACACCACTACTATCAAAAGAAATTTCAAAAATAGTGTTTCCGTTTTTTCCAAATAAACAAGCTAAAGCAAATATTATTAAATAGAAGAATATTATCCAAAGCTTTAAAGATTTTTGGAAAACAATTCTTAATAAACCTAATACTAAAAATATACCAACACCAACTCCAATTGTAATTTTAAATATCCAAGGATTTATTAATCCATCTTTACCAACTAAATCACCTAAAACAGTTAAATCTGGCTCAGCAATTGTAATCATTAAACCAAGTAAAAATGAAACAATAACAATTATTACAATAGATTTTCTTTTAGTAATAGAACTACCTATATATAAGCCAACTTTAGTTAAGGCAGTTTCACTTCCTAAAGAGAATAAGGACATACCAATAGCTAAAAATAGCATTGATACTATAAATATACCAATTTCTTCATTAGTTAAAATTTGATGGTCAGGAAAAGCATTAGTAAATTGTAAGCCAAATAAGGCTAATACAATAATTACTATAGGTAATACAGATAGTAATGATTCTTTTAATGTTCTCCAAATATTTTTTAATATGAGGGATCCACTTATACATTTCCGCGCTCTTTTAAATATATTCATCTCACAATATCTCCGAATTCTTTTGGTAAAACCGTCCTAAACTCCATTATTTTTTTAGTTTTTGGGTTTCTTAATACTAATTCATAGGCGTGTAAACATAATCTATTAATTGGATTTTCTGGCTCTCCATATTTATCATCGCCCAACACATAATGACCTAAACTTCCTAATGTAACACGTATTTGATTTTTACGTCCTGTAAAAATATGGACATCAAGAAGCGAATAATCTTTATTTTCTTTTATTACTTTATAATCAGTAATACATCGTTGTGAATTTTTCTTATCTTTAGTAACATACATTAAATTAAGTGAATTCATTTTCAAATAATTTATAATATGATCTTCTTTTTTATCAAATATACCTTCACAAACTGCAAAATATCCTCTTTTAATAACTAAATCATTCCAATTTTCTTGTAATGAATTTTTTAACTCTTCATTTTTAGCAAACATAAGAATACCGCTAGTTTCTTTATCAAGTCTATGAACTACATAAACTCTATTATGTTTATCTTTAGATTGAAGATAATCCATTACCATTCTATATGCAGTGCTACTTTTCTCTTTATCACTAGCTACAGATAATAATCCTGCGGGTTTATTAATAACTATGATGTCATCATCTTCATATAATATAGGTAAATTATTTCTTGTTTTCTTTTTAATGGGCTTCTTATTAATAATTAAAGAATCACCTTTGGATAATTTAAAATCAAATTGACTAACAGGAGCTCCATCTATTGCTATTAAATGATGAGACAACAAAGATTTTGCATTAGTTCTATTGAACTTTAAGCAATTGATAAGATAATCAAGTAAATCACAATCGTATTGAACAATATATTCTTTAATACTTAATTTCTTTGCTTTTTCTTCTTTTACTTTTCCTCTAGTCTTTAAGTTCTCTTTATAATTTTTATTCATAGACCTATTCTAAATTAAACGCACTTAAAAATACATAAAAAATATAATATATATGGTTCAAAAATATTTATTTTGCTTTTCTTTTATCTTGGATTTTGCAAATTACACTTCTTACTAATCTTCTAGGGCTAAAACGAATCATAAAAATAAGAAAACGATTACTAGCACCATAAATTGCTATTTCTTTTTTCTTCATTAATTTTTTATAACCATATTCAGCTACTTTTTCAGGTGTAGCAACTCTTAAAGTGCTAAATAATTTTGAATTATCTAAATTTGCTCTTTTTTCAAATCCAGTATCAGTAGTACCAGGACATAAGCAAGTTACACTGATATTATGTTTTTTAACTTCTTTAGCTAAACCATAACTAAAAGCTAAAACATAATTTTTACTAGCATAATAAGTTAATAAATAAGGTCCACTAGCAAATGAAGCAATACTTCCTACATTTAATATTTTACCTTCTTTATTTTTAACCATATTTTGTAGATAAATATAAGTAAGTTCTGTTAATGCTTTAATATTAACATTTAATAAATCATTTTCTTTTTCGTAAGGAATCTCATAAAAATCACCAAAATTACCAAATCCAGCATTATTAACTAAAATATTTATAAAATAATCTTTTGAATCAGTATATTCTTTGATTAATTTAGCTCCATTATCACTAGATAAATTAACTTCTAAAACATCAACTTTTACATTAAATTCTTTAACTATTTCTTCTTTTAAAGCATTGAGTTTATCTAACTTTGTACTAGTCAAAACTAAATCATAATAATTTCTTGCAAAAATCTTTGCTAAATTTTTACCGATACCGCCGGTAGCACCTGTAATTAAAGCTCTTTTTTCCATATATTTTTAAATCCTTATAAATTATAATAATTATATATTAAAGGGAGGCGAATATGAAGATAGCATTAATCGCACACGATAAAAAGAAGGAATCAATGATAATTTTAGCTAAAAAATATGCTGATGTATTAAAAGAACACGAATTATACGCAACCGGTACAACTGGCCGTTTAATCAGTTTATCAACTGGATTAAATATAACTTGTATGAAATCAGGTCCACTTGGTGGAGATCAACAAATCGGTTCATTAATTGCTGAAGATTTATTAGATATAGTTATATTTTTACGTGATCCATTAACAGCACAACCTCATGAACCAGATGTTAACGCATTATTAAGACTTTGTGATGTCACAAAAACTATTGTCGCAACAAATATTAACACAGCAGTTATTATATTAAACGCATTAAAAAATAACGAAATTACTATAACAAAATCTATTTCTTAAGTTCTTCAATAATAATTTTATTTGCTATTGTAGGATTAACTTTACCATGAGTTTGTTTCATTAAATTACCCATAATGAAACCTTTTACTCTATCTTTACCAGCTCTAAAATCAGCTTTTAAAGTTTCATTTGCCTCTAAAATATCAATAACCATTTTTCTAATTGTATCTTCATCGCTTATTAAAGAGACTCCAGATTCTTTTTTAATTGCGATTGGTGATTTATTTTCTTTTATAACTTTAGCAAAAATTTCTTTACCTTGAGATGAATTAATTTCTCCAGTTTTAAGTAAATCTACCATTTCAGCAATGTATTTAGGTTCAACTTTAAAGTCTTTTATTACTAAATTATTTTTATTTAAATATCCTAAAATTTCAGTAATTACAAACTTACTAATAGCAACATAATTTTTTGAAAAACTGCATATTTTTTCAAAAAAGTCTGCAATTTCAATATTATTTAAAAGAATTTTAGCGTCAACAATATCTAAATTATAGTCATTAACAAACCTATTTAATTTATGATCATAAAGTTCAGGGCATGTATCAATTGCATCTTTAACAAACTCATCACTAATTTTAATAGGAACAATATTAGGCTCAGTAAAATATTTATAATCAACAGCATCAGTCTTAACACGCATTAATACTGTTTCTTTTTTACTCTCATCAAAACGTCTAGTTTCTTGTCTAACATCTTGACCTAATAACAATAATTCAGATTGTCTTTTAATTTCATAATCAATTGCTTTTTCAATATTAGCAATACTATTTAAGTTTTTAATTTCAACTTTAGTACCAAATTTAGTTTCGCCATATGGTCTAATAGAAACATTAACATCACATCTAAGACTTCCTTCTTCCATCTTTCCATCGCTAACACCACTAAAAGTTACTAGTTCTCTTATTTTATCAACATATTTTTTAGCTTCTTCACCACTATGCATAACTGGCTTAGAAACAATTTCAATTAATGGAATACCAGCGCGATTATAATCAAGTAAAGTATAATTACTAAAATGTAATTGTTTACAAGTATCTTCTTCCATATGAAGTCTTTCAATTTCAATCTTTCTTAATTTACCATCAATTTCAATTTCAAGATAACCTTCACTTCCGATAGGTCTAGCTTGTTGAGTAATTTGATAACCTTTTGGTAAATCACTATAAAAATAATTCTTTCTATCAAACCATAATTCTTGGTCAATATGCATATGTAATGCATTACACATTCTTATAGCATTTCTTACTGCTTCTTTATTAACTACAGGCATAGTTCCTGGGAATGCCATATCCAATAAAGTAACATCAGTATTTGGATCATCACTAAAATTAATAGGAGCAGGTGAAAACATTTTGCTTTTAGTTTTCATCTCAACATGGATTTCTAAACCAATAATTGCTTCAAAATTCATAATTATTTCTCCTCCTTATTCTTATAATTATTTACTGATAAATTACTAAAACCTGTAATTTCTTCAATAGCATTAGCAGCAGTAAATAAATTTAATTCAGTAAATATCTTACTTGTAACATTAACACCAAATGGTAAATCATCTTTAAATCCAATTGGTAAAGTAATTGAAGGTTGACCACCAAAATTAGCAAAAGCTAAATAATTATCAGCAATTAAATATTCATTAGATAATTTATCACTTGCTTTACCAATTTCTGGAGCAACACTTGGAGAAGCTAAATTAATAATATAATCATATTTATTTAATACTTCATTAAATTTATTAGTAATAATTCTTCTAGCTTTTTGAGCTCTTAAAAATAAATCATGTTGATTTTCTCTCATTAAAGCATAACTTCCAATGACAAATCTTCTTTTAATAAGATTTGAGAATCCATTAGTACGAGCATTAAACATAACTTCTTGATAAGTTTTACCACCATAATATGGACCAAATTTAATACCATCTAAATTTGCATTATTACTTGTAGCTTCAGCACAACTTATAACAAAGTAACTTGGATAAATAGATTCTAATAATCTTTTATCAATACTAACTCTTTCAATAATAGCACCTTTATTTTCTAATTCTTTAAGAATGAATTTAAATCTTTTATTTAAAACTTCATCAGTAACAGAATCTTCAATTTCTTTAATAACAGCAAATTTTTTACCTTTTATATCTTTAGAAAAAGTAGTATAGTCATCAACTTTTTCTAAACTACTAGTTGAGTCTTTTTCATCATGACCTGCTAAAATATTTAATAAATAAGCGCTATCAAATACGTCTCTAGTAAAATAACCAACATGATCTAAACTTGGTGCAAAAGGGAATAATCCAAAACGAGAAATTCTACCCCAAGTAGGCTTAAACCCTACTAATCCCGCATTATTTGCAGGTTTTCTAACACTATCACCTGTATCACTACCTAATGAAAAAGGAACAATTGCACTAGCAACTGAAACTGCGCTACCACAACTGGAACCACCAATTAAATGAGAATGAGTTTTATCATAAGGATTATAAGTAATGCCTTTATGACCACTAGTTCCAGTTCCACCCATAGCAAGTTCATCTAAGGTAGCTTTACCAATTAAAATAGCGTTTGCTTTTAATAATTTATCAATAACAGTAGCATTAAATAAAGGAATATAACCGTTTAAAATATTACTACTTCCAGTTGTTTCAATATCTTTTGTACTAAAATTATCTTTACTAACAAATGGGATACCAAATAATAAATTATCAACTGGTACAGGTAATTCATCTAATTCTTTAGCTTTTTTAAGAGGTTCATCTTCTAAAATAAGTTCAAAAGCATTGTCTTTATTTTCTTTCGCTCTTTTAATAGCTTCTTTAGTAAGTTCAGTTACAGTAACTTTCTTTTCTAATAAAGCATTATGTATTTCTTTAATAGTTAAATCTAAATAATTCATAATTATAATACCTTTGGAAGTTTAATTTGACCATCTTGAACACTACCAGCATTCTTTAAAACTTCTTCTTTCTTTAATGGTTTACATGGAATATCTTCTCTTAAAGTATATTGATATACTTCATAAGGAAAAGTCATAGGAATTTCATCATCAACTCCTTCGATTTCTCCAATTAAATTAAATTGTTTGGTTAATGTATCAAATTCTTCTAATAAAAGATCAAATTCTTCATCACTCATTGTAAATAATAAACGATTACTTGCATCAACTAATACTTCTTTAGTTACCTTTTTCATTTTCTTCCTCCAATTTATTAATAAATTCATCTTCACTCATTGTATAAACATTTAATTTACGTGCTTTATCAAGTTTACTACCAGCTTCTTCACCATAAATTACAATATTTGTAACTTTAGAAACACTACTTGAAACATGTGCTCCTAAATTTTCCAATAATTCTGTAGCTTCTTTACGACCATATTTTGATAAGGTTCCTGTTAAAACTACTTTCTTATTATAGAAGAAACTATTTTCATCAACAGTAGTTTTACCTAAATATTTCATATTAAGACCTAAATCCTTTAATTCATTAATCATATTAATATTATTTTCATTATGGAAATAATTATAAATAGATTCAGAACAAACAACACCAACATCACTAATTTTATTTAAATCTTCAATTGAAGCAGACATTAATTTATCAATATCACCATAAAATTTAGCTAATACTTTAGACATTTTAGAACCAACTTCTTTAATACCTAATCCAAATAATAATCTTTCTAATGAATTACCTTTAGATTTTTCAATAGCATCAAGAATTAAATCGACTGATTTATTAGACCAACCATCTATAGCAATTATATTATCCTTATATTTATATAAATTATAAATATCAGGAATTGTTCTAATAAATTTTTCAGCAAAGAATTGTTCAACAACTTTTTCTCCAATTCCTGTGATATCCATTGCATCCTTACTAGCAAAATGAATTAAACCTTCAATGTTTCTAGAAGGACAATTTTCATTTAAACAAAAATGCATTGCATCTATTTTTGTTAAATTTGAGCCGCAATCAGGACACTTTTCAATCATTTTAAAAGGAATTTGAGTTCCATCTCTTCTTTCTTTTACTACCCTAACAACCTCAGGAATAATGTCTCCAGCTTTTCTTAAAACAACATAATCACCAATCATCAAACCTTTTTCAGTAATAAAATCTTCGTTATGAAGAGTAGCTCTTTGAACTAAACTTCCAGCAACTCTAACAGGTTCAAGAACGGCATTTGGAGTAATTTTTCCAGTTCTACCAACTGTGTAAATTATATCTTTTAATTTAGTTATAACTTCTTCAGGTGGAAATTTATAAGCAACAGCCCATTTAGGAGTTTTTGCTGTATAACCTATTTCATTATGAAGATCTAAATTATTAACTTTTAAAACAATACCATCAATATCGTAAGGTAAATCTTTTCTAAGTTGAGTATATTTATCAATATAATTAATAATATCATCGTAACTATGAGCTACTATTCTATTTGGATTAACCTTGAAACCAAGATTTGAAATAAAATCTAAGGCTTCAGATTGAGTTTTTACACCATAATTTTCAGCATCTTGCAAATAATACCACCAAGCATCTAATTTTCTAGATTTAGCAACATTACTATCAAGATTTCTAATAGTACCTGCAGCAGCATTTCTAGCATTAGCAAATAAAGGTTCTCCAGCTTCTTCTCTAGCTTTATTTAAACTAATAAAACTTTCATGTGCCATATAAACTTCACCACGAATTTCTACTCTTTCTTTAATATTTATACGAGTTGGTATAGAAGGAATAGTTAAAACGTTAGTTGTAACATCTTCACCAGTTATGCCATCACCTCTAGTTGCACAATATTGAAGTTCACCATTTTCATAAACTAGACTCATCGCTAATCCATCGATTTTTAATTCAACATTATAATCAACTTCATTTCTATTTGTAGCTTCATGTATTTTATTATCCCAATTTTTAAGTTCTTCAAGATTAAATACATCACTTAATGATAACATTAATTCTTGATGAGTAATTTTCTTAAATCCTGTAAGAACTTGGCCAATAATTCTTTGAGTTGGAGAATTTCTAGTTACTAAAATAGGATATTCTTTTTCTATATTTTCTAATTCACTTAATTTACTATCATATTCTTCATCAGTTACTGTAGGATTATCTAAAACATAGTATTCGTAAGAATATTTTTCTAATAATTTAACTAATTCTTCATGTCTTTTTTGTGCGTCTAAAAAATTCATTATTAATTCTCCTTCTTAGATAGCATAGGGTGAGATCCAAGTAATGTTTTTTTACCAAAGTCAATAAAATCTACTTCAATTATATCACCATTAACACTTAAAACTTTACCTTCTTTAAATACTTTATGATAACAAGTATCTCCAACATTCCAAGTTATACCATTACCTTTTTTAAGATCAATAACAGTTGATTGAGTATATTTTGGTTTACTATTATTTTCATAAGGATTATCCATATTATAACGATAAATTCTATCATTAGATTCATGTTGAGGAACAAATCTAAAGTTATCTAATTTAATACCAGCTTCTTGAATAAACATTGAAGGAATATTATTAGTAGATAAAGAATATGAATATTCTCTATTTAAAGTTAAGAATAATTCTTTTCTAGCTCTAGTAAAAGCAACATAAGCTAAACGTCTTTCTTCTTCAAGCCCAATAGGTGATTCTTCTGCTGATCTTCTATTAGGGAAAATTCCTTGGTTAAAGCCAATTATAAATACATAATCAAATTCTAATCCTTTAGCAGTATGAACAGTCATTAAAGAAATATTATCAACATTTTCAATTTCATCTTGAGATGTGATAAGAGTAATATTTTGTAAATATTCATCAAAACTAGATTCAGGATTTGTTTTTAAATAGCTTCTAATATCATCAATCAAAGCTTTAACATTTTCAACTTTATCTTTAGTTTCATCTTTTTCTTCAAGGTATTCGTTATATCCAATATTTATGATAAATTTATTTAAAACCTCGCTATAAGCCTCTAAATTTTCAGTTAATTTATTTCTTGTTTCATCTAATTTATTAATTAATTCGGTTAATGAAGTGATAACTTTACTCTTTAAAGAAGTGTCAAAGTGAGTAATCTCTTTTAAGTATTTAATCATTGATAAATTATTTCTTCTTGCTTCATCTTTTAAGTAAGCGACACTAGTTTCACCGATTGCTCTTCTAGGAACATTTACTATTCTTTCAAAGCTAATATCATCATCTTCATTTATTAATAATCTAAAATAAGCTAAACAATCTTTAATTTCTTTTCTTGAATAGAATTTAGTTCCACCATAAACTCGATAAGGAATTTTATGAGCAATTAAAGCATTTTCAATTTTTAGTGATAAATAACTAGATCTATATAAGATAGCTACTTCATTATATGAAAAATCTTTATTATTTCTTTTTAATTCTTCGATTTTTCTAGCAACAAAATTGCCTTCATTAAGAGAAGTATCAAAAGAATTAATACTAATTCTTTTGCCATTCCCATTATTAGTAAATAAATCTTTAGGTTCACGTTCTTTATTATGTGAAATTAATTTATTTGCAGCATCTAATATCTCAGATGTTGAACGATAATTTTCATTTAATACAACTGTTGTTAAAGGATAAAAATCTTCTTTTAATTCGCTCATTATAATGGATTGATTAGCACCACGCCATGTATAAATAGTTTGATCAGGATCACCAACAACGTATAAAGAAGTTTCTCTTCCCATTAATAAATGAACTAATCTATATTGAGTATCATTTGTATCTTGAAATTCATCAATTAAAATATGTCTAAAATGATTATTATATCTTTCTTTAACATCAGGATAATGTTCTAAAATTTTAATAGTATAAATAAGTAAATCATCAAAATCTAATGATTTCATCTCATTTTTTCTTTTTTCGTATTCTATAAAGAAATTATATAATTTTTTCTCGTTTGGTTTTAATTTGCTAGAAACTATATCACTAGGTAACTTGCCTTCTGTTTTATTATGAGCAATAAATCCAGATGCTTCATCTACTATATCATCACTTTTTTTATAGCCAAAATCAGTAGCAATATTTTTTAATAATCTTGTTTGATCTTCATCATCTAAAATTAAAAAATTATTAGTAATACCTAAAACATCTATTTCTTTTCTTAAAAAACGGGCACAAAAGCTATGAAATGTAGATATAGTTAAACCAGCTAAATTAAAATTAGGTAATAATTTAATAGTTCTTTCTTTCATTTCTTTAGCAACTTTATTAGTAAAAGTAATGGCTAAGATTTGATAAGGATTTATTCTAAAATGTTCAATAAGATAAGCAATTCTATAGGTTAAAACTCTAGTTTTTCCAC
Source organism: uncultured Bacilli bacterium (assembly GCA_934168325.1). Taxonomy (GTDB): domain Bacteria; phylum Bacillota_I; class Bacilli_A; order RFN20; family CAG-826; genus Onthovivens. The sequence goes on along the minus strand of CAKPNG010000015.1, from coordinate 14,169 downwards.
TACCAGCACCTGCAATAATTCTTAAATATTTTGCGTTTGAAGTAACTGCTTCATATTGATTTTTGTTTAACTCGTTTTCGTAATTCATATGTTCTTAATTTTAGCATTTATTGAGGTTAATTTATATAAAGAAAGGATAAATTTAATTATGTTTTAATAAAATTAATATATTATTTTATTAATGTTTCTTATATGAGGTAAACTTTATTTAGATTATAATTTAATTATGAAATTTATTATTAGTAAAAAAGATAATTTAAAAGATTCAATTCCACTAATGTCGTTACTTATTTCATTAAATCTAATTTTAATTATTTTAATGACTTATTTGCCTTATTTAAGTATGGTTTTATTCTTATTAATGCCTTTACCATCAATAATTTATTTCTTATATATCAAATTTAAGTATTATTATATTTATTTTTTATCTAGTTTTTTATTAGGTTTATTAGTATCTATCGGTGATATTTCTTATTGTTTAACTTCTTTACTTCCTATTTTATTAATTACTCCTTTAATTGGTTTTTTATTAAATAAGAAAGTGGATATATTTTTAATAATTATTATAAGTAGTGTTTTAATGTTTTTAATTAATATTGGTTTAATTTATTTATTAAATTTTATTTATAATATTGATTTTATAACTAATATCATAGTTTTATTAAAACTTAATAATAATGAGGTTATAAATTTATTATTACCGACCATTATTTATTTAGTTACATTAGCTCAAATTTTTATTATGACTTTCATTAATTTTAAAGAAATTAATTCAATTAATAAAATCAGTTTTCTTAATATTTATAATGATTTGATTGGTGTTATTGTTACTTTAGTTTTTACGTTGATTACTCTTGTTACATATTTTTTTGATATAAAAATATTTATATTATTATTAGTAATTTCTTTTATTTCTTCTTTAAATATCTTTGTTTTTAAAAGAAAATACCTGCAAAACTCAATTATTTTTTTAGTTTTTTTAATTTTAGCTTGGATTTTATACATAATTATTTTTCCAAATTTTTCTTATATTAATGCTTTATTTATTACTCTATTATTACCAATAGCTTTATCAATTTATAAAATTATTTATCTATTAATAGATAAAATAAAACATCATGATAAAAGAATTAATTGAAATTAGTCTTTAAAATAATAAAATATTGATATGATTGAATTTTTAAAAACTTTTGGAAAAGGATTATTATATTTTGTTTTATTACCTTTTATAGTAGTTTTTTTATTGCTATATGGACTTTATTTATTGGTCATATTTTTTATAACTTTATTTAAAATTTTAGTTCTTTTCTTTAAAGGAAAAACAATCAGTTTAAAAAACGAATTAGATGAAAAAGCTTTTGAAATATTAAAAAATAAGAAAATGAATGCTGTTACTAATACTGCTCAACAAGCTCAAGGAAATACAATAAATAATACATATAACACTATTCATTTAGATGTTGATCCTAAAAAGCTCAATAACAATAATCTTGTAACTGAAAAAGATATTATTATTGATGCTAATGAAACTAAAAATATAGAGGTTAAGAATAATGAATAGTCTTATAATCTTAAATAAAACTCTTGATTCAACTTGGAAAACAATATTAGTTCTTGCTGTTGTTATTGTTGCTATTTTTGCTTTGTTTGGATTAATGGGAAGATTAGTTGAAAAAATCATGTATAACCAAGGAAAGAAAATAGATAAATTTATGAGTCCTCTAATTCTATCCGGTTTAGTTAATGAAGAAAAAGAATTTCATAAAATTGCTACTCAAAAATCTAGATTTTATTTCTTTAAAACTTCGATTGTACCTTTATTATTTATATTAATTGGATTTTTAATGTGGTTAATTTATCATCTTATTATTGGAAATTGGAATGAATCTATTTTTAATGATAAAACTGGTATTGGAACATTATTTTTTACTTGGAATTTCTCTAAAGCAACATATTATCCACCTCTTGGATTTGGTAATATAACTTTACAAAATACGCCTCACTTTTTAACTTCAGTTCGAGCAATAAATTATTTTATATTCTTATTTATATTTATTGGCTTATTCTGGTATTTATTCAATGTTCAAGGATATATTTCAAGAATGCTTAGAATAAAAAAACTCGAAGATCGTATATTCTCGAAAGATTTAGAAAATGTAGATCTAGGAGTTTTATTTAATCAAGATAATACAAATTAATTATTTAGAAAAAGATTTAACAAAAATATCAATAACAAGGTAAGCAATACCAATTATTAATACAATATCAATAAAGACAAATAACCAAAACAATCTAAAAGTAGATCTTTGTTTTTCGATTACTTCTTTTGAAGAAGTTTCGTTATTAGATTCATTTAAATCTTTATTTTCATTAATTAATTCTTTATTTTCCATATATTAGAATTTTAAACTACCTGGTGTACGAGGATATGGTTGAACATCTCTAATATTATTAATACCTGTGATATACATTAATAATCTATCAAAACCTAAACCGAATCCACTGTGAATACATCCACCATATTTTCTTAAATCCAAATACCATTCAAGGCCTTTTGAATTACCAATTTCATCCATCTTAGCTTTTAATTTGGTATAATCTTCTTCTCTTTGACTACCACCAATTAATTCACCAACAGAAGGAACTAATAAATCACATGCTGCAACTGTTTTATTATCTTTATTAAGTTTCATATAGAAAGCTTTAATTTCTTTTGGATAATCAATTAAGAAAACAGGTCCTTTAAATACTTGTTCAGTAATATAACGTTCGTGTTCACTTTGTAAATCCATACCCCAGAAGATTTTATTAAATTCAAATTTATGACCTTCTTTTTGAGCTTTTAATAAGATTTCAATTGCTTCAGTGTATGTTAATCTCTTAAATTCACTATTTAAAACATGATGTATTTTATCTAAAAGTCCTTTTTCAATGAAACTATCAAAGAATTTCATTTCTTCAGGACAATTATCTAAAGTATATTTAATAACATATTTTAAGAATGATTCGATAACATTCATATTATCTTCTAAATCACAGAAAGCCATTTCAGGTTCAATCATCCAAAATTCAGCTGCGTGTCTAGTTGTATTAGAATTTTCTGCTCTAAATGTAGGACCAAATGTATAAACATCTTTATAAGCCATAGCAAAAGACTCAACATGTAATTGACCACTAACTGTTAAAGAAGCATTTGCTTTAAAGAAATCTTCAGGATGCTTCATATCAGCTACAACTTTAAATACTTGGCCTGCTCCTTCAGCATCGTTTGCAGTAATAATTGGAGTATTAACATAAACGAAATTTCTTTCTTGGAAATATTTATGAATAGCATAAGCTAAAACGTTTCTAACTCTAAATATTGCATAAAAAGTATTACTTCTAGGACGTAAATGAGCGATATCTCTTAAAAATTCAAATGAATGTCTTTTCTTTTGTAAAGGATAATCCTCAGCACAATCATTGAGTAAAGTAATATTTTTAACTTGTATTTCAAATGGTTGCTTATTCTCAGGAGTTAATTTAATATTCCCTTGAACTTCAATTGTTGATCCATATCTAATATGTGAATAAGCATCATAATCTTTATTACTTGAATCATAAACTAATTGAATATTTTTAAAATAAGTTCCATCGTTAAATTCAATAAATCCGATTGAACCATTATTTCTATTAGTTCTAACCCATCCTTGAAGATCAACTTCTTTTCCATCTTCAAGTTTGTTATTCTCTAATTCAATGAAAAGTTTTTTGTTAGTTAATTCCTTTGAAACCATAATTTCTCCCTATTTCTTTCTTTTTCCACTACTCATAGCAACTATATATAATATTCTTAAAAATAAAATAATGAAATCGCTAAATAAATTTAATGCACAATATAAAGCTAAATTTGTTGTAATAACACCATTGTTTGAGTTAGCAACAGCTTTTAATCTATTCATATCGATTGCAATATAAGCGATTATAACAACAAAATAAATAATTTCAATACCCCAAACCATAGCATTAAATGCGTTAATTGCTACAGATGAATTCATAAATAAAAATGGTAATAAAACAAAATTAAATAAACACATAAATCCTATTGCAAATAATGCATAAATTAAAACAAGATATACAAATTTAATTTTGTCACCAAGCAAGGCACCAATACCACATGTAATTAAAAATATTAAAGAAGTAAATCCTAAAGCAGTACCAAATACATATGGACTATCAACAGTAAAACAAACACCTGATAAAATAAATCCCATAAATACTGCATAAAGAATATATGGAACAATTAATCCTCTACCTTTTTTATTACAAAATAAACTTACAATAAGTGAACAAATAATAAGACCAACGGCTCCAACACCAAGTGATATATAATATACCATAAGTCCAGTTCCAGGATTATTTATTGCTAAATTATAAATTAAACTACTAGCTCCAAAGGTTACGGCAGTAGTTATAAGTAAAGCTAGACCAAAATATAAGAAAACTTTGATATAAGTTTTATTAGTAAATGATGATACAGGCTTAGCACCAGTGCCATCTAAATTAGCTTCTCTAGTTTTATTTAAATAGTCTTCCATTTCAAAAACCTCCGTTTATTTATTATACAACAATAAAGCGTTTCTTTTTACTACAAATTATAAATATATTTATAATTTATTTTTCTTTAACATAATTTAAAATAATGCCAATAATTATCCGTACAAAATAAGAGTTTTAATTTAAGTTAAAATAAAATTTAATTGTTATTATCGCAACTTTTAAATAAAAATTAAGATAATATTAATAAGCGAAATTATTCACTTAATATTTTTATTCTTAATTAAGATAAAGGCAAGATAAATATTCTTAATGAAATTTATCTTTTTTTATACTAATAAGGGAGAAATATTTATGAAAAAGTTTGCAAAACTTCAATTATTTTTAAGTTTATCATTTTTATCTGTTGGGGTAGTACCTACCCTATTTTCATGTGGAGGAACAGGCCAAGAACATGTTCAAAAATTTAAAATTACACTTGGTGATTTAGGTGGAGCTGAAGCTACTTTAAGTACAACTGAAGCTAAAGAGGGTGAACTAGTTGATATTAATATCACTTCTATTCCTGCTAATAAAATAATTGAATCAGTTAGTTGTGGCGAAGGCATTGCTGTTACAAAAGATAGTGATACGAAATATCATTTTGAAATGCCAAAAGTCGATGTTGTAGTTACGTTCGTTGTTAAACAAACAAAATTTAATGTCGCATTTACTCCAGATGAGGCTCATCCAGATACTGAAATCGAAGTATATACTGCTACTACAATGGAACAAAAACATTTACCTTTTGCTGCTACAATTGGTGAATCATTTAATGTATTTGCTTTTAATGATAAAGAAACAATTTCAGGATTATTTGCTAATGGTACTGCTTTAGAAAAAATTGAAAGTTCTAATGCTTATTTATTAACAATTGGTACTGAAGATATAGTTTTAACATGTAGTTATGAAGAAAAGAAACCGGTTACTGGTGATTATAATATTGTTTATAACGTCGATCCAGATCACGCTACATTAGAAGTTACTTTCTTAGATGAAAATATGAATGAAGTTAAAAAAGCAAAATCTGGTTCAACTATTTATATTATGACATTCTTTGAAGATTCTAGTTTAACTTTACCTCAAAAAGCTTTTGTTAATGGAGTTGAAGCTACTTCATTAGGTGAAAGTATGCCAGGAGCTTTCCAATTTACAATGCCTAATGCTGATGCTGTCATAACTTTTACATATTAATAGGGTAATTTATGAGAAATTATAATAAATTGATTTTATTAATACCTACTTTATTATTAGTAGGTTGTAAAAGTGGAGATAGTAATAGTTCAAAATATGATTCAATTTTAGCTAGTTTTCAATCTGGATTTAAGATTAACGGTACTCTTAACACTACTAAAAAATATTATGAAGATAGTGATTATAAGATACCTTTAGATAGTAAAGAACAGGTTAAAGAAACTTATTTAATTGAGAGTATCTATCAAAATAATAATGATTATATTGGTGTTGATCGTCGTTATTATAAGGAAGTTGATGGTACTAAAAAATATTTATCAGGTGAAAATGCTTATGATAATAAAGGGTACGTTGCTTTAAATTACGTTGATTATGATAATGTTTTACAAACTGATGGATATAGTATGGATGATGATTATAATGAATTATCATATAGTGCTAGTGGTCTTATTAACCCTTTCCTTTTAATAAATTCTAATGACATAAGTAATGATAAATTGTTAAATATTTATAAAGCTAATTTATTTTATTCATATATATTTGCTGGTATTTCAGATAAGATAAATACTAAACTTTCTATAAAAAAAGCCGAGTTTAGCAAGGATTTTGATAAATTAAGCATAGTTTTTAATGAATATAAATCTACTGAATATGATGATTATGATAATTTTTATATTACATTAAATTATGAAATTACTTTTAATTTTGAAGATATTGGAGTAGCTAATAGTAAGGATGCTATCCAAATAGAAAAGAATAAAGTAGAAAATGAACCATTACAAAAAGCATTAAATAATATGGTTAATAAAAACATTACTATTTCTAGAAAAATAGTAAGTTATGATAAAGATGTAAAAATTGATGCTGAAGAAACTGTTGTTACTTATAACGACGGAAAAGATATCTATATGCAGGTATTTGATTCTGATTTAACTAATAGTAAAGCACCAACTGCTCCTACTAGTAGTGATTTATATTTAAAAGCTAATAGTAAGAAATTCTTAAATACTTACACTTATTCTAAAGATGGTGAAAATAATGATTATATATTTACATTAAATACTAGTAGTTATTCTTCTATTAATGGATATTACTATTATTCTACTTTCCAACCTGATTTTAATATTAATGCTAATATTTTTAATAAAAATGAGGATGGATCATTTTCACCAACTAATGATAATTTACCATATATTGGTAGTGATTGTTTTGTTCCACCATTAAATACAACTAGTGAAATATCTTTTGGTTATATAACAAATATGAAGATTTATGTAAATGAAGAAACTGATATTAGTTATATAAGTACTATATTAATGGAATTTGATAGTAACGTTTATCATGGTGAAATTACTATTAATTATGAAAATGTAGGTAAAACTACTTTACCTTTTAATATTACGATTGAATAGGAGATTATGACGATGAAAAATAAAATTACAATATTAACGATATTATCTTCTATTTTACCTTTAGTTTCTTGCGGTAGTAGTGATGTAATTACTTCTAATATTAATAATTTAAGAAACGGATTTTTACTTAAAGGTGAAGTTACTCAAACTAGATATGCAGCTACTGGTTATGGTAGTGATCATGGTTATAATTTTTCTAAAGATACTGAAGAAATTAATAAATATAATGTAAATGTAGGTTTCCAAAGTAAAGGTATAGATGCTTATACTAAAACAAGTACTCAAGAATATGATGGTGAAACTTATGTAATTGAAGATTATTTATATTTTGCTGATGAAGAAGGTTTAACTTATAAGAAAGAATTAAATTACCAAAATAAGGTAGATAGAAATTATTCTATTAATTTATCTTCTAGTTCATTTACTTATAATGGATTTTATAACTTCTTTTCTATTATTGAAAAAAGAGATTTAGTTAAAGATGAAGAATTTAAAGCTTATGATAGATATCAATTAGATATTACTAAAGCTGGAATTATTGCTAATAATCTACTTTATTCATTAAATAGTGGTTTTGCTAGTAAAGTTAAGGAAGCTTATTTTAGATTAAGTAAAGATAAATTTAGTGAATTTCATATTGAGATGGAGCCATTTTATTATGCTGATACTTCTACTGGTTATTTTTATAAAATTTATAATAAAGCAGTATTTAATATATCTAAAGAAGGTAGTTATAAAGTAGATGATATTGCTCCAATTAAGAGTAAAAATAATACTAAATTAGAGAAAGCTTTTAAAACAATTAATAATAATTTTAAATTATCTACTGAAATTAATGTTACTGAACAAACTACTAATAAAGTAAGTGTTACTTATAAAGATTTCTATTTTGATTCAAAATCTATATATGTACATAATTATGCTGATAAACTTAAAAGTAATCCTGATCCTTTAACTGATTATTATTTAAGTGCTGATGATAATGGCAAATTATATTCATATAAATATGATAGTGAATCTAAAACTTATAATAAATCAACTACTGATGAATATCCTAGTTTATATCAAGGTAAATATTATTATGAAGATTATTTACCTATAATTAGTAAAATTAGTAGTGATTTATTTACTTTAGATTCTAGTGATAAGAGTTTATATATTAACGATGAAGGTACTGCTAATTGTTTAAATAAATGTTTTTATATACCTTTATCTCCTTATAGAACTGCTGATGCTTTAAATTTTTCTAAATATGAAGTTAAATTAGCTAATGAAAATATAGATTATATTAAATTATACTTTTCTTATCTTAATTATGATGGAGAAATTAGAAGTGGTTATTATAAATTAAGTTTTTCTAATATTGGAAATACTTCTAATCCTGCAACGTTATGAAATTAAATAAATTATTTGTTTTATCGATATCATGTTTAACTTTATTTTCTTGTTCCAATAAGAAAGATGATTTTTCTAATGACAAAAATATTCAATTATTATTAAGTGGAAATAAGGGCGGAAGTATTAAATTATATAGCAATGAAATATTACTTGATGAATTTGATGATTTAGAATTTAATAAAAGCTATGAATTTAAAAAAGGTACTGAAATAAATGTAAAAGTGTCCCAATCTGAAGGTTTTTTTATAAATTCAATTAATTATAATGAAGATAAAGTTAAAATTGATGGTCAATTTTATACATTTATTTTGAATGAAGATATTAATAAATTAGATATAAAGTTCTCATTAATTGAAACTAATATTGACGATTTTTCTTTTGAATTTAATGAAGAAAATAAAGAAGCTTATATTACAAATTATTCTTCAAATAACACACCTTCTCCTTTAATTATTCCTGAAGAAATTAATGGCTATAAAGTAACTAAAATTAAAGAAACTGCTTTTGATAACACTTCTATTAAAAGAATTAAATTAGGAAATAATATTAATAATATTGAAGATGGTGCATTTAAAAATGCTTCTTCTTTAACCTATTTTATTACTGATAATAATCCAATTTATAAAGCTATTGATGGAATTCTTTATAATAGTGATCAAACTACATTGATCTCAGTCCCATCTAAATACGAAAATAGTGAATTAAAAATAAATTCTAATACTAAATTTATTAATGATTATGCTTTATATACTAATAGAACTATAAAGAATGTAATCTTTAATGATTCTTTAGAAAAGATAGGAAAATATGCTTTTTATAATGTTAATAGTATTGAAGAACTTACTTTCCCTAGTAGTTTAATAACTATTGATGATTATACTTTTAAGCAAAATACAGTATTAAAAACAATTAATTTTAATCAAAATCTCCAATATATTAATTCAAATGCGTTTTATGGATGTATTAAAATTAGAAAATTAGTATTTCCTAATTCTTTAAAAGAAATAGGAAATGATGCTTTCTATCATTGTGATTATTTATCAGATATTAAATTTAACGAAGGTTTAGTTAAAATCGGTGATCGAGCTTTTAGCAATTTAACAAGTTTAATAAATATTGAATTCCCTTCTACTTTAAAAAGTATTGGAAGTAGCTCATTTTCTGCTTGTTCAAATTTAAAAACAATAAATCTAAGTAATATTGAAACAATTGGAAATTATGCATTTGTTTTATGTAATTCAATAAATAAAATAAATATTCCTAAGACAATCAAATCAATTGGTTTTAATCCATTTTATGGAATATTACATTTAGATGCATCTACATTTACTATCGAAGAAAATAATAATTATATTATTAATGATGGCGTATTATTTTCTAAAGATAAAACAAAGTTAATTTCTTATCCTTATGGTATTAAAAATACAAATTATATTATTCCAAGTTCAGTAACCATTTTAGATAATCAATGTTTTGCTTTTAATAATAGTTTAGCTTCTATAGAATTACCTACTAGTGTTACTAAAATTGATGAAACATTTTACGGAGTAACTTCTCCTTTAGTCATTAATTATAATGGTACTATTGAAGAATTTAATTTAATTAATAAAGAAGGATCTAATGGTTATAGTTATTACGAAGGAAGTAATATAAAAAAGATTAACTGTACCAATGGCACAATTAATCTTTAAGAAAGGAGATATAAAAAGCACAAAAACGCTGCTATTCTTAACTATTTTTTCAAATTTTGCTCACATTCATCAACGGATGTGAGTTTTTTGTTTAAATTTATTAGACAAATATTTAAATAAAACTACACGAGGTACCCTCCCTTGGGTTAAATTATAATAAAAACGATATCCCTTTTTCGGGACATTATAAAGAAATTATTATATTCTCTATTGCCATTTAGCGTTTTTATTACCACGTGGATAAAGTCTTGTACCCCAAAAATCTATATATCCATCTTTTATATCATTGCCAGTATATCCTTCTCCTCTTAAGGATTCTAAATAACTACGAGTAACTACTTCATTAGTATTCCGAAGATAATAAGTATTTATATGCAAAACTAAATATTGTTGGACATTATTCTCATTAAAATTATTATTAAGTTTATAAACTCCAACATCTCCATTCATTGTACGTTTTACTTTATGAAGTAAAACTAAATCATCAAAGGTATAAGTATAATTAAAAGATAATACACATTCCCATTTATCTTTAATTTCTATATCGATTTCTTTTTGATCATTAGTCTCTGGAAATTTATAACTATATTCATAAGTATAATCTTTATTCATAGTTAATCTTAATTCATAAATCTCTTTTACATTCTCACTAAATTGATAATCATTAAGCATCGTTAAAGTAGCTCCATAAGAAGAACCACAACTATAAAGGAGTATAGGAAAAATAAAAATAATTAAAGGTAAATATTTCTTCTTCATATTTTTATTATGCCATCTGTCTAATAAAATAATCAAGCTAAAAAGAGTTAATAAGCTTTTATATTTTGTAACTTATTTTATTCTTTTTTTAATTTAATTCTAAAAGAGTTCACAAAAAATTATTTAGTTTTTAGATGCAATACATTGATTAATTCTTTTAGATGCAGCTTCAATCAATTGTTTTTTAAAATCATTTGGATTTGGATAATTATCTTTATTCTTTTTAAAATCAATTAGTTGTTTTATATATTCATTTAAAATACGTGTATAGTTTAAAAAAACAATTTGATAATTGTATTCTAATTCTTCCGGGGCAAAAATATCATCATTTATTTTATATGAAACAGTTATTACATCATTATCAAATAGAGCTGTTATACAATTAATAATAAGTTTACCTTGGTTAAGCGCGTTAATGATTGGCTTTTCTTCATCGCTTCCACTATAAATAAAATCCATGCTGGTTCCAGTTGCATCTGCTATTTTTTTAAGTGAATTAAGGCCAATATTTCTTTTACCATTTTCATAAGCAGAAATCTGTGTAATAGAAATACCGGTTGCATTATGTAAACTATTTTGAGTAAGACCGGCTTTCTCCCTGACTTCTTTTATTCTTTTTCCAATTAATTCATTTTCATTAAAATTTTTCATATTTTCCTCCTTAGTAAATAATTAGTTATCAAAAAAGTTAATATTCATTTATATGATAACTTATATGCAACAATTGTTTAACCTTTTTTGATTATTTTTATAATTCTTTGCTAATTGCGTGTTCTATTTTTCATCATCTAGTTCCGAAACCTAATCGCCCATAAACTTTTAGTATGGTTAATAATCTTTTAGCCAAAAATAGGAGGTGATTTATATAATGTCAGATTTAAAAAAAGGTGGCGGAAATAAACTACAGCCATATATTCCAGCGGGAAATGGTGAAAAAAGCGGAGAATATACAAATAAAGAAAGTTTAATCAAGCAAAAGAAAGGCATTCTAAATTGCTATATTAAAAATATTAGATACCGCTATAATTTTCGCAATTCAAATTTAGTGGAGAAAGTAACGATGACTTTCATCTCAGGAAGTGGTGTTCAAATTCCATCTAATGGTCGTCCAAATTCTGTCTCTAAAAAAATAATAGGTGGCTATGTTGTATCCGAAAGATATTATAATAATAAGGGGGAAGCTTATTTGGATATTGATTATACATGTCATGGCAATCCAAAAGCTCATCCATATGTCCCTCATATCCATAGATGGACAAAGGACGAATCTGGTATATTAAAAAGAGGTAAATGGGAGGTTTTTCAATGAGAGTAGAATGTATAGAAAGTTTAATTGCTTGTAATAGAGAAATAGAGTTCACTTATTTAGGTAGCAGGTATTCTATTACTTATTTTGAGGAAAATAATAAAAAATATATTTCGGTTTGTGAATTCTATAAAAAAGTTATAAACGTTCAAACAGTATCTGATGTTTTAAAAATCAAAATTGGATTACTAACATTAAAAGAAATTTTCGCAAAACTCCCTGATTCAGCTTTTGATATTTATTAAAATCTATGATTTAATATTGATTTTGCAGGGTTTTTATAAATTTTAAGAGGTTTTTAGAAGTATAGACGAACCGTACCATCTATACCAAATTGGTTTTTATTAACAATATAAATCAGTGAAATAGATGACTCACATAATAAAGTGTGACAAATTTTTATATCCACTTTTTAACTCACATAATAAATAAAAGTCATGAACATAATCTAAACGTAATCTATCTCTTTAACCATATTCACGTTGATAGGATTACTATACAAACAATAATTTATATAAATTTATCGGAAAATTATAAAAATTAATTTTCTACTTCTATTTGAGAATTAAGATTAGTTTTATCAATTGCTACTTGTAAAGCACTCATTTCTTTTTGAGCTTTTCTTAAATAATTTTTAGCTTCATCAATATTATAAGATACTTTATATATAATAACTTCATTATTACGATAATTAGTTGTTGATTCATATTGACTTTTTCTAGCTAAATTTGTTAATACTTTTATTTCTTCTTTTAATTGTGCTAAGCGAACTAATCCTTCATTAATATTGAAATCATATCCAATTACTAATGTTTTAGTATTAAAAATAGATAATAAATTTCTTATCTTTCTTTCTTCTAGATATAAATCATTAATTCTATTTCTATTATTTAAGAAATTATATTCTTCAGCATATAAAGGAACTAATTTAGATTTATTATTATCATCAGTTACTTTTTCTACTAAAACATAAGACTTATTATTATCATCTTGATGAATCGTAGATATTTCTTCTTGAATAAATTTTAATTGTTTCATTAATTCAGTTGCAGTTATTTTCATATTATCTCCTTTATATATATCAATTTATATTTATATTATATAAATTAATTATTAAATTTATCTATATTAATACTTTTATAAAATTTCTTTATAAAAGTAACTATATCTTTATCTATCATATAATTAATACAATATTCTTCTAATTTAGATAACTTATCTTTATTATAATAAGCTTCTGCTATTGAACCAGCTATAGCACCAGTAGTATCACAATCTCCACCTATAGCTATACAATTTCTAATAGTATCTTCTAAACTATTAGAAATTAAAAAACAATATATAGCTTCTGGAACACTATTTTGACATATTGGATCAAATTCATAATTATTAGCTAAATCATTAAAATCTAAATCAGCAATATTAGGATAATAATCTTTAATAATTCTATCTTTAATTTCTTCTTTACTATAATTATGTAATGCTAAATAAATACACATTGAAGTAGCTTCTGCTCCTTTAATACCTTCTTTATGATTATGAGTAATCTCAGTAACAGTTTTAGATAATAATTTTAATTCATCTTCATTATTAACAATATAACCTACTGGAGATAGTTTGCGTTTCATATTTGTAGGTCGATAAAAAAATAAAAGAGCCCTATAATTAAATTTGCAGAAATAAAAAGAGGACTCTATATGAATATATTAGCAAATTTTAATGATAGTTTAACTGAATATTTTGAAAAAGTTGATAAATTGCTCAAATAAAAATTTTAAATCCGAATATCCTCTTTTCTAAAATTTAAGTCCTCGAATATAATATAAGTGATGTT